>CALDPL010000025.1 GCA_937911965.1 uncultured Allomuricauda sp.
GACTTGGTCTATATACTGATTGATTCGCTTAGAGGCTTGCCCTGTCCCTTTGGCGCGCTGCCTTTGGGAATCCCAAAGCCGAATATCCACCTTGTATTTTAAACTGATATTGGCATTTTTGCCATTAACGGTGATTCGGGCATAGATACTTGTTTCATTGTTTTTAGCCCGCGAGGTGTAGATCCAAAATAGGATGGAAAAAGTTGTTGAAGTACGCATAACTTTCGTCTTTAAAGGTTAGAAATTCATTAAGACGAAAAGCCAAATCAGAAAACATAAATTCTTAATCCACTGGTTTTCAAATCGTCAACATTGTTGACAGTTAAAAATTATGTTGACGATTTGTTGACGAATCAAACCAAAACAAACCAAATTAAATGATACCCCAAAAACGCCGAAAACCTTGCAATCAGTGGATTTTGCAAGGTTTTCCGTTTGTTTGGTATCGCTACCCAGTGACCTCGGCAGGATTCAAACCTGCAACCTTCTGAGCCGTAATCAGATGCGCTATTCAGTTGCGCCACGAGGCCATTTTAATGGGCTGCAAATATATTTCTTTTTAAATTTACCACAAAACCCTGTAATACAAAAATAATGGAGCTCGCTGCCTTTATCAGAGATATTGAGGATTTTCCGGAGGCAGGAGTGGTCTTCAAGGACATCACCCCCTTGCTTAACGATCCAAAAGCCCTTCGGGCTGCTTGCAAGGCGCTTCTCGATTTTATCGGGGACCGGAAAGTAGACAAGGTGGTGGGTGTGGACAGTAGGGGCTTTATTTTCGCTCCCATGCTGGCCGAGAAACTCGGTGCTGGTTTTGTTCCCATCCGCAAAATGGGCAAGCTTCCCTTTGAAACCCTATCCCAATCCTATGAACTGGAATACGGCCAAGAAACCTTGGAAATCCATACCGATGCCATTAAAAAAGGGGAACAGGTCCTGGTCCACGATGATGTGTTGGCCACAGGGGGAACTGCCGAAGCCGTTTGCAAACTGGTGGAACGTCTAGGAGGGGAAGTGGTGCAGTGCAACTTCTTGGTGGAGATTAAATCCCTGGAAGGGGCAAAAAAACTTCAAGGATACTCCCTTAAGTCCCTGTTGAGCTATTGATCGGCATCCAGTGCCCGAATGGTCACATAATACCTCCAGCCGATAATGGCCAATTGTAACTTGGAAGCCTTTGCGGGATCCAAACCTCGTTTGGAGTAGGAGGGAAGGACTGCCTTATTGATTTTTGCAAGAATCTTATAGATCATCCTTTGGGTGTTGGTCCCAACAAAGATAACAAAGAGATTCAATCTTAATGCGGCCCTTCCCTTTTATGCCCCCTTACAGGAAAATAAGCATGATAAGTTGGAGGAGCAACATAATGGTGAACTTTACGATGGCTATCATTTTTTGATTGATTTTAGAGGCTTTCCCATGGGTGGTCCGGCCTGTGTTTCTTCCAATATAAAATGATAAACTACAGGTTTGCAACTATTTGGGATAGAAATAATACAATTGAATACACAATTGTAACTATTTAAATGAATGGGCCCTTGAACTTTTCATATCTCTCTTGGTTAATGTTGCAATATGTAATGTAAATTATTTATTATAGTTTATAAGTGTAAGAGTTGCAGGGCGTTTTTTGGCCCAATTCTGAAAACCAAGGGAGGTTTCGTTTCAAAAAGTCCCTTTTTTACGGATTTCATTTGTTGGATGGATGTCCATGGCTCCATGATTTCCCCGAATGAGGCACTTAGGGGAAGGAGATTTGATTGGTTGTGAAGATGTGATTTATTCCTCTATGGGGGAAGTATTTTGAAGGCAACCTAAAAAAAACCGCCCCAAAACTCAATTTGGAGCGGCTCTTTCCTTATAAACCAACAATTGTAATTTTTATCAGGCGTATACCATGGCGGATTTTACCGTTGTGATGATCCTGGCCGCTACCTTGTATGGGTCCGCATTGGACGCCGGCCTTCTATCTTCCAGCCAGCCTTTCCAGCCCCTTTCAACGGTCATGATCGGAATCCTGATGGAAGCCCCCCTGTTGGAGACCCCATAACTGAAATCCTTGATGGATGCGGTTTCGTGTTTCCCGGTCAAACGCTCGTGGTTGAATTCCCCGTAGACGGCTATGTGTTCCTCGGTGACCGGCCTGAAAGCCTCGCATATGCTTTCATACACCTCCCTCGAACCACAGGTCCTCAAAAGTTCATTGGAGAAATTTGCGTGCATTCCCGAACCGTTCCAGTCCCCTTTGATGGGCTTGGGGTGGAATTCAATATAATATCCATAGCTTTCGGTCAATCGCTGCAACAGGTAGCGGGCCACCCAGATTTCGTCCCCGGCCTTCTTGGCCCCCTTGGCGAACAATTGGAACTCCCATTGTCCCGCGGCCACCTCCTGGTTGATCCCTTCAAAATTGATTCCGGCGGCAATGCATTGGTCCGCATGTTCCTCGACCAAATCCCTGCCCCAAGTATTTTTTCCGCCTACTGAACAGTAGTAGAGCCCCTGTGGACCCGGGTATCCGCCCACTGGGAAGCCCAAAGGCAACTGGGTGGAGGTATCCATGATAAAATACTCCTGTTCGAAACCGAACCAAAAATCCTCATCCTCATCATCGATGGTGGCCCGTGAGTTGCTCACATGGGGACTTCCATCCGGGTTCAGGACCTCGGTCATCACCAAAAAGCCGTTCACCCGAGCGGGGTCCGGATAAATGGCCACCGGTTTCAGCAAACAGTCCGAGGAACCCCCTTCGGCCTGTTTGGTTGAGGATCCGTCAAAGGACCAAAGAGGACAGTCTTCCAACTTTCCGCTGAAATTTTCCTCCATTCGGGTCTTGCTCCTAATGTTGGCGGTGGGCTCATAGCCATCCAGCCACAGGTATTCCAATTTTGATTTGCTCATGACTTTGTTTGATTAAAATTCTCAAATAGTTTAAGCAAAAGTATATTATTCTGTGAATTGACAATATTTAGAGGGGGTGAAATATGAAAATAATCGATAAAATTCTCAACACCCCTATAAAAATGGGGGTGTTATTAATAAAATAATATATTTGCGCTTTTAAAATATTAATTTGTTAATTGTATTTTTGCGATCTAAATAATCAACAGATGACAAAAGTTAGATTTCAGGCCTTGGTGGAAAGTGCGAAAAGAAAGGCCCTTCCCCGGGATGAACGCGTGAAACGCTCCGAACTGTTCGGCAAGAATGTCTTCAACGAGGACAAGATGCGGCAGTTCATGACCAAGGAAGCTTTCAATCATGTCAAGACCGCCATTTACCACGGAAGTAAAATCGATCGAAAAATAGCGGAACAGGTTGCCGAGGGCATGAAATCCTGGGCCCTTTCCATGGGGGCGACCCATTATACCCACTGGTTCCAGCCGCTGTCCGGGGCCACGGCCGAAAAGCACGATGCCTTTTTTGACATCCTTCCCGACGGAAGGGCGATCGAACAGTTCGGGGGAAGCCAATTGGTGCAGCAGGAACCCGATGCGTCCAGTTTCCCCAGCGGGGGCATCCGAAATACCTTCGAGGCCAGGGGCTATACCGCTTGGGATCCCAGTTCCCCGGCCTTCATCTACGACAACACTTTGTGCATCCCCACCATTTTTGTGGCCTATACCGGGGAGGCCCTGGACAACAAGGCGCCCCTGCTCAGGGCATTGATGGCCGTGGACCAGGCGGCGACGGCGGTGTCCTCCCGACGGGGCTCGTAGACGAAGGTGGAGCAGAACGCCGCCAGCTCGCGCTCGTCGAGGTCCCAGATCATCCCCCGCTCGGTGGCTTCCGTCAGCAGCAGATCCAGCTCGTTGTAGATGAAGCGCAGGCGGCCGCCCCGGGGCGTGAGACTCCAGCCATCCAGGTACCTCCAGTGCTCGAGGATGGTGCGGATCGAGTCGAAGGCGGCCACCACCTCACGCACGCCCGGCTGGTCCTCGAAGACGGTCCGGAGGCCCTCGATCGTCTCGGCCGACTTGTCGACCGGCACGACCCGGAAGCTGGTGGCGGTGGGGACCGCGAGGCTGGCCTCCATGTTCTCGACGATGCGGGCGGCGACGCCCCGGATGGCC
>CALDPL010000026.1 GCA_937911965.1 uncultured Allomuricauda sp.
TTGGAGGTTCAACTTGTAATAGGGGAGGACCAGGCCGAAAGTTTCCAAAAGGGATCGGAAGCGTACGATGATGCCACGGGGTCTGATCTCGATATTGCAGCTATTGGTGTTTTGGTCCAAAAGGAGCAAGTTGTGGATTTCTATACTGGCCGTGGCGATTTGGAACTTTGGGGAGCCAATGCCACCCAAGGCGATGCGTTCTTTCAATGAAAAGGGCTTTCCAACGGCCCCATCGACCTTGCGGGCAATATTCTTATCCGTATAGGAGAGGTTCAGTAGCATGTCCAATAGTATTGTCCATGGCGCATTGGGTTCCATTCCCAATCCAAGGTGTAAGATGCACCCAACGCTATTTTGTCCCTGCCGAGAAGAACTGAATTTATCCCCGGCAGGGATACCTTTTTTTTGGGGTGCAGTACAACGTGGACCGGGAGGGTCCTTTGCAAATGTTCCATGGATTCCATTTTTTTAAAATTATGGAATTAAAACGGGCAAGCCTTGGGCTTTAGAAAAGTTTGAGATAAAAATGTGTAATTTTGCGGCCTGAAAAGTACATTGGATGGGCTTACGGAAGGATTTGGAACAAAAAGTGATCGATGCGGTCGGAAAACTGTACCGGGTTGAACTTCCCACCGTGGAATTTCAGCCGACCCGAAAGGATTTCGAGGGGGACATCACCCTTGTGGTGTTTCCCATGATGCGCTACATCAAGGGAAATCCCGCACAAATTGCCGAAGCAATCGGGGAAGAGTTGCAAAAGGGGCTTTCCCAGATCGTGAAATACAATGTGGTACAGGGATTTTTGAACCTCGTGGTCTCGGATTCCCATTACCTTGACTTCTTCAATGATATCCGGGAAAAGGAGGACTATGGCATTGCAAAGGCCCCATCCGACAGTGCCATCATGGTGGAATACTCCTCTCCCAATACGAACAAACCCCTGCATTTGGGGCATATTCGGAACAACCTTTTGGGGTATTCCGTGGCCGAGATCCTCAAAGCATCCGGCAAAAAGGTGTACAAGACACAGATCATCAACGATCGAGGCATTCATATTTGTAAGAGCATGTTGGCCTGGCAAAGGTTCGGACAGGGGGAGACCCCGGAATCCACCGGGATGAAGGGGGATCATTTGGTCGGAAAATACTATGTGGCCTTTGATAAGGCCTATAAGGAAGAAATCCAGGGATTGGTGGACAAGGGAATGGATGCGGATCAGGCCGCCAAAGAGGCCCCCATCTTATTGGAAGCCCAAGAAATGCTTAGAAAATGGGAAGCAGGGGACCGGGATACCGTTGCCCTTTGGAAAAAGATGAATGCATGGGTCTACGCAGGTTTTGATACCACGTATAAGAACCTGGGAGTGGATTTTGACCGGCTGTACTATGAAAGCGACACCTACCTTTTGGGCAGGGAAGTGGTTTGGGAAGGCCTGGAAAAGGGAGTCTTTTTCAAGAAGGAGGATGGAAGCGTTTGGATCGATCTGACCGAAGAGGGCCTGGATGAAAAAATTGTGTTGCGATCTGATGGCACCGCGGTTTATATGACCCAGGACATTGGTACCGCTTTGCAAAGGGTAAAGGATTTTCCGGACATCCAAGGGATGGTCTATACCGTGGGCAACGAACAGGATTACCATTTCAAGGTACTGTTCCTAATCCTGAAGAAACTGGGCTATTCCTGGGCGGATCAGTTGTATCATTTGAGCTATGGGATGGTAGACCTTCCCAGTGGAAAAATGAAGAGCAGGGAGGGGACGGTAGTGGATGCCGACGACCTGATAAAAAGTATGGAGGAGACGGCGGCGACCCTCTCCGAGGAGCTGGGCAAGTTGGAGGGCTATTCCGAACAGGAAAAAGAGGAGCTGTACAGAACCATTGGACTTGGCGCATTAAAGTATTACATCCTGAAGGTGGACCCAAAAAAACGGATTCTCTTCGATCCTGAGGAATCCGTGGATTTCCAAGGAAACACCGGGCCTTTCATCCAGTATACACATGCCAGGATCCAGTCCATCCTCAGAAAGGCAGGCGATGGACATTCCAATGCCGTGGATCGAAACATGGTTTTGCATGAAAAGGAAAAGGAGCTGTTGAAGCAATTGCAACTCTTTCCTGAAACTGTGCTATTGGCCGCTGAAAGCCATAGCCCGGCACTGATTGCCAACTACAGCTTCGACCTGGTGAAGGAATTCAATTCCTTCTACCAACAATTGTCCATCTTGGGGGAAGCCGATGTCCAAAAGAGAGATTTCAGGATCCAACTCTCACGAAAAGTGGGCGAGGTCATTAAATCGGCCTTTAAGCTCCTGGGCATCGAGGTGCCCGATCGGATGTAGGTCAAAAGGCCAGCCGAAAACTAAAATTTGGGGTAAGTCCCAGGGATACATTTTCCACGGTCTCGATTTCATCATTTTCATTGATGCGGTAGTACTTGTTCAGCCTGTTCCTGCGATCGGTGAGGTTCAATATGGAAATCCCTGCCCTGGCATTCAGGCCTGGGCCCAGGTTAAACCCGTAGATGACCGAGGCGTCCGTCCTGAAATATTCCGACAGCCTACTGCTGTTCGGGGCACGGTATACGATCCGGGCAGGAAAAATGGATCGGTCCAGGGCCGCATCCCCTTCCAAGGGTCGGGTATAGGGCTTTCCGGTCCGATAGTTCAAACCGATTCCAAATTTAAACTTCCCATGGGAATAGGTCCCGGCCAGGGTCAGGCTGTGCCGGATGTCCAGATTGTTGGGGAACTCCCTCGGGACTATGGAATCAAAGCGATAATCGTTTTTATTGTATGAATAACTCAGCCAACCGCTGAGCGCATCACTTTTTTTGTTGATCAACAATTCGATTCCCTTGACCCTATAACTGCCGATTTCCCCTGAGAACTGATATTGGTTTTGGAATCCCTGGGTGGCCGTACTGATGCCGTCAACCACCTTTTGGAAGCCCTCAAGCCCTATATAGAGCCTGTTTCTTTCGTAATTGAGTCCCAGGGAAAGCTGCTTGCTGCGGGTCACCGGGAGGCTGGAATCATTGGAGAGTACCCATCTGCGT
Organism: uncultured Allomuricauda sp.; assembly: GCA_937911965.1. Taxonomy (GTDB): domain Bacteria; phylum Bacteroidota; class Bacteroidia; order Flavobacteriales; family Flavobacteriaceae; genus Flagellimonas. Next base: position 3,055 of record CALDPL010000026.1, read on the forward strand.
TTTTCGATGCCCAGGAAATTCTGCTCCAGATCAATGACCTGATTGGTGGTCTGGCTCTTGAACTCCCCCAAGAGTTCCGCCCTCAGGTATTTGGCCAATCCGAGGTTCAGGTTGACCCTGGGTTCCAGCAGGACCTTGGTAAAAGTGTCCAGGTTCTCCACAAAATTGACCCTGGCCCCGATCCTTCCCAAAAACTTTTTGTCCCTTGAGGTGTAGTTCAGTTGACTGAAAGGGGCGTGTATGCGAATGACGCCCTTAATGGCACTATCGAAATCCGGTTGGTTGAGCCTTGTGATATTGGTAATTCCGGTCTCGATGAACTGGTAGCCATTGTTCCATACCAAATGGTCGCCAAATCGGTATTTCGTATTCAGTTTCAAGGAATTTTCAAGAACCTTGTTGTTCTGAAAAAGCGATTGCACCCCATTCGCAAACCTACTGTTGGCATCCAGATTGTACCTGGAACAATAGAGATCCAGACGGGAGGCAAAGTTGGGGTTCCATTGGTTGAGGATCTGAACCCCCAAGGAAAGGTTGTCCTGTTTCAATTGGCTGAGGTTGCGACGGTCCTCCTGTGGACGGAACTCCATATGGTCCAGATGGTTCTTGATATTGATAAAGCTGAACCCGATCCTGAGCTTATCATTGGGGGTAAAAAGGAGCTTTCCGGCGAAATCATGGAAAAAGAAATCCTCCTCCCTTGAAACCCCATCCGATACGGTGTTGTTCTCCCCATCGGTGATCTCACTGTCCTGCAGCGCCCGTTCAAAGAATTGTTTATAAGTGGGTGTTTTCAAAAAGTCGGTGATCGAACGTCGGGCCGACCAATGAAGGCCCCATTTTTCCCCTAGGGGAACCGAGGCGTGAACTTCCCCACTGATCAGGTCAAATCCGCCCCCACCCTTCCATTGTTCCGGTACCCTGTCGTCGGTATTCATTTCTATGATCCCGCTGACCCCGTCCCCGAAGGCAGCCGGAGTCCCATTCTTGTGGATGGTGACCCGGTCGGTCAAATAGGGATTGAAGGCAGAGATCAATCCAAAAAAATGCCCGGATTGATACATCTTGATCCCGTTCCAAAGGATGAGGTTCTGGTCGTTGGTGCCCCCTCTAATGTTGATGTCGGATACCGTCTCATCTATGCTCTTGATTCCGGGCAGGGACTGTACGGACTGCAGTACATCCGCCTCGGTCAACCCTGGCAGGATTCCAAATTCGTCCAGGTCCATTATTATACTGGCATCGGATTCCTTGTAGATTCCCGTGGTCAGGAATTTATAGACGGTGACCTCCTCCAGTTTCTCATAGTATTGGGCCAATAGGATCTGGGGACAGCCCCCCTCTTTCATAAGCTCCGCTACCTGTACGTATTTGGTGAGGTATCCCAGATATCGGATTTTGAGCAGGGCATCCTTGGGAACCCGATCCATACTGAAAAGTCCCTGTTGGTCGGTGATACGGGCCAATCCGCTGCCCATGACCTCCACCGAAGCCCCTGGGATGGAGTTCCGCGCAAAATTGTCCAGTACCGACCCGCAGATGTCCACGGTATCCCTGCTGTTCAGGGTGTAGTAGCGTGCACTGAGTTTTTGTACCTCAAGGTTGAAACGGGATGCCAAACGATCCAGGATTTCCTCCAGGGACAAGGACTCGTCAAAGGGCAAAAGATCATAGCCTTTCAAGTCGTTGTCGATATAGGAGAATCGAACGTCAAAGCGATTCTCCAAGGATTTTATGTAGGAAATAAGGCCTAAGGAGGCCTGCCGTTCTTGTGCCAGTACAGGAGGGTACAGGAAAAACAGAAGGACGAGAATTGGGCCCGAGACCTTATTGAGAATTGTTCCCAGCATAAAAAAGTACGTTATCGCCTTCAATCCTATATAAAGTTTGAGACGGGGTACTTATACTTTTTAACGCCATTTCCAGGTCCGTGTTGTCAAAGGTGCCGGTAAACAACATCCGGGGATCCACATTTTGGGTGTTTACCCTGACATTGAACTGTCGTTCCAGTTCCGCAAAGACATATTTCAGCGGGGTGCTTTCAAAACTGCTCTCATCTTCCATCCAAGTGGGTTGGATTCCCCGGGTCCCTTCGGTTTCGATCCTTTTGCCATCGATGGCCAAAAAGGTGGATCCGGCCGACAAATCGACCTCGCCACCCTTATGGACAACGCGAACCAAACCTTCAAAACAACTGACCTCAAAGTAATCCTCCCTGGCTTCCACATTGAATTGGGTCCCCAAAACGGAGACCGGGCCATGCACTGTAGAAACGGTGAACCTCTCGCCTTTGGCCACTTTAAAAAAGGCTTCCCCATCCAGGGTCAGCTCCCGGCTGTTTTCCCATTTTTTTTCGTTGAAGGATAGCTTGGTATCCGCATTGAGGAATACCTCGGATCGATCGGGCAATTTGAGCTCCGAACGCTGGGCAAAGCCGGTGGACACCGATGTCCCCAGGCTGTTGAGATAAAAATAGGAGCCGACGATCAACAGGGCGATCGCTGCGGCAAGCCTCAAAAAGGTTTTGAATGGCCTCAATTCAAACATCTTTGGGGCCTTCCGGGTCTGTCCCCTAAGCTGGTCCAAGGCGGCTTCCAGCTCGAAGGCAGGGGCCTGGAGATTCCCGCTTGTCTCGATCAATCGGACATAGGAGGCATATTCCCCGGATTTCTTGAATCGTTCAAGTTCTTCCGCGGAAAGTTCCCCACTGAGCCATTTTGCCAAATAATTTTCCTGCATCCGATTCGGCTTTATCCCTTAACAACAACCAATTTACAAAAAACCCTACCCATTATTCCAAGATTAAAAAGTGAAGTTATATCCCTTCGATTTGCTCCCGGAGGCTTTTGAGGGCCAAATGCATCCTTTTTTCAATGCCCTTTACACTGACCCCTTCGATCTCGGCGATCTCGGCATACTTCCTTCCATCGATCCGATGGAGCAAAAAAGTGGTTCGTTGGGTTTCTGGCAGGGCATCCAGGGCTTGTTCCAGTTTTTCGCGATATTGTTTTTCCTCCAATAGGAACTCCGGGGTCTCATGGGTGCGGTCCCTGTCCCTTTCAGAATATTTCAACCGAATTTTTTCGGCCTTGATCACATTGAGATATAAATTGTTGGCCACGGTATAGACAAAGGCCTTGGCCTTTTCGGGGCTGACCTTGGCGCAATTCTCCCAAAGGCGGACAAAGGCTTCCTGAACGGCGTCATGTGCCTTTTCCTCGTTCCCGAATTTATAGAAGATATAATTGAACACGGTTTTGGAGTGGGTCCTGAAAATGGAACTGAAAATTTGCTCTTCGCAGACATGGTCCATATTTGGGAGTTTTATGGATCAAAGATATTTGAAAAATACAAAGTTGGGGTAGGGTTTTTTTTGGGGGAATTGTTCCAAGAGGGAAATAGACCCCCAAAATTCAAACCATTATGGGAAAATCAATAATCAATTTGGGCAAAATGCTCCTCATGGCCATGCTGCTTTGTTTCTCCTCCTGTCAGGAAGAATTCGAGGAAGTGGGCGGGGAGCCCACAGATCAAAGTATTCAGGCCCATTCCAATACCGCAAGCCTGATCGAGAAGACTACGGCCCACGACGGCTCTTTTGACAATATGGTGGATGGCGCCGGCTGTTTTGCCATAAAGTTCCCCTATAAGGTCAGTGTGAACGGGGTGGACCTAAGCATCAATTCCAGGGACGACCTTAAGACCATTAAGGAACTCCTGACGCAGCTAGTGGACCAACAGGCCCTTATCGACCTTGTGTTTCCCATAGTAATAACCTTGGGGGACTACAGTGAAATAAATGTGGCGGACAAGGAACAGTTGTTGGCCTTGGTCAGGGACTGTATCGAAAAGGGGGACGACCGCATCGGCTGCATCGATTTTGTATACCCCATCACCCTGTTCACCTTCGATATGGACCACCAGCGCACCGGTGAGGTCATCGTCACCGGTGATATGGAAATGAGGAGGTTCTTTTCAGGCTTGGAAGGCAATGTTCTGACCGGCATCGCCTTTCCGATCCAACTTAAGAAATCCGATGGCAGCAAATTGGAGATCGGCAGTGTGGAGGAATTGGTGGCTGCCCTGGAACAGGCCCAAAAGGAATGCGACAAGGTCAATTTGATTACCAAAGAGGCCTTGGATGCCTTTCTGATAAAATGTCCCTTGAAAGTGAGGGAAGTGTTCCGGGAACAATTGGACCACAGCGAGCAATACTACGGTTCCACCCTGACCTTCTCCCAGGACGGCAGTGTGGTGCTCACCAATAAGGGAGGAGAAAAGGTTTCGGGAAGTTGGGACAGCAAGGAGACGGACCAGGGGGTGCTATTGGCCCTGCAGTTCGACGATCTGGTCGATTTTACCCTGGAGTGGATGGTGTACAAACTGGAAGACCATGTACTGAAACTTTACCTGGACAACGGAAATGGAATAATTCTTAAAAAGTGGTGTGGGAACCAGCCTCCCCAGCATCCGGACCCAGAAACCCTCAGGGCCCTGCTTGCGGAATGTGAGTGGGTGATTAAAAAGCACAAAGTGGAAGGGGAGGAGACCCAAAGTCTGTTGGGGCATGGATTCCAATTCGCTGCGGATGGCAGCCTGAGCCTGGGCGATGGGATGAACCTAAGCCAGGGAAGTTGGGAAATTGGAGTGGATGACAGCCTTCGGCCCGTCCTGACCATAACCATGGAAAACGACTTGGAACCCAGTTTCCAATGGCCCCTATGGGATCTGACGGAATCCCGGTTGAAATTCAAAATGGAAGAAGGTGCCCATGAGTTGATTTTGCTGCGCCTATGCGATGGGGACATGCAGGATGCGGATTTGGTCGAAAACAGGAATTTTGTCATGGGAGAGCCATGGACCCTGAGCCGGTTCACCGAAGGGGAGAATGACCTGACCGCCGCTTTTGAGGGCATGGAATTCCAATTTGCAGTGGACAACCAGAGTGAAGTAATTTCAGCCGAAGGGCCTTTGGCCACGGGACTGTGGAGAATCCTCCGGGAATCTGGGGAAGGCCTGAGGTTTTATCTCAATCTGGAGGCCAGTACAGCGCTTGGGGCATTGACCGGCGACTGGAAAGTGGTCATTGTCTCCGCAACAGAAATCGAACTTGTCGATGACAGCGATTCGAACAAGGTAAAAAGTCTAGTTTTTGTAAGGATGTAAAGATTTTTCCCCAATTTTTCTTTAAAAAGGGACGGCCTTCCCCAATGCCGTCCTTTTCTTTTTTAATAATGCTTAAATTTGTCCTCCCATTAAATCACAAGTAGGCATGTTCGACAATTTAAGCGATAAACTTGACAAGGCGCTGCACGTCCTCAAAGGACATGGACAGATCAACGAGATCAATGTGGCCGAAACCCTTAAAGAGGTGCGAAGGGCCCTCTTGGATGCCGACGTCAACTTTAAGATCGCCAAGGACTTTACCAACACCGTAAAGGAAAAGGCGCTGGGACAGAATGTATTGACCACGCTCCAGCCGGGACAGCTCATGGTGAAGATCGTGAAGGACGAGCTGACCACCCTCATGGGAGGGGAGGCCGAGGATATCGATCTCTCGGGCGACCCATCGGTTATTCTGATGTCCGGATTACAGGGATCCGGTAAGACCACATTTTCCGGAAAGCTGGCCAATTACCTCAAAACTCAAGGAAGACAGGTGCTCTTGGTAGCCTGTGATATTTACCGGCCTGCCGCCATCGACCAACGACCTCGGCGTCGTCATGGCGGGCGCCAATGACCGACACTGCCGTACGGGAGACATCCATCGGGTGGGCGTCTTTGGGGAGCAGATCGATAGCGGCTTTGACTTCAGGGGCCAGCGCACGGTTGGAGCGTTCCAGTGTGATGAAGTCATCCAATTCGGCCTGTGATG
>CALDPL010000027.1 GCA_937911965.1 uncultured Allomuricauda sp.
TGCCTACAGATGTTGGAAAACCAATTTAATGCAGTATTTAATTGATAAATTCAACTCATTTGCAATTTGGCAATTAAATTTTTCTTCTTTTTTATCGGATTTATAAATAATCCTGATGGCAAATTTGTCGTAGATCTCATCATAGGTGACATTCTGGGTCTTCATTTTCTTCCGGATGGAGAAAATGGACTTCATCCTGCCCTTGATGGTGTAATTCAGGCCTTCCTTGTCCAGGGAATTGCTGATCACGTCGGTAAAGGCCTCGATATAGGCCTTGCTCTCCTCCTCATTGTCCTCGATCTTGGCCTTGATGTCGTTGTATACCTCCGGTTCAGTGTATTTCAGGGCCAGGTCCTCCAAATGGCTCTTGATGTTGTACAGACCGATCCTATGGGCCAATGGCGCATAGATATAGAGGGTTTCCGAGGCAATCTTGACCTGTTTGTGCTCCGGCATGGAGTCCATGGTGAGCATATTGTGGTAGCGGTCGGCAATCTTGATGATGATCACCCGCACATCGTCATGGAGGGTAAGGAGCATCTTTCTGAAATTCTCGGCCTGCTGGCTGATGTCCATATCCTTGTTCAGGTGGGAGATTTTGGTAAGGCCGTCCACGATACGGGCCACGGTCTCCCCGAACATCCGTTCGATGTCCTGAAGGGTATAGGGGGTGTCCTCGACCACATCGTGCAAAAGGGCGGCGGCGATGGAAACGGCGTCCAGGCCGATCTTGGAGGCCACGATCTTGGCCACGGCAATGGGGTGGAAGATATAGGCTTCCCCGGATTTGCGCCTTTGGTCCTTATGGGCGTCCACGGCCACATCAAAGGCGGAGCGTATCAGTTTCTTGTCCTCATCGGTCAAGGTCTGATAGCTTATGCGAAGCAGTTCCTTGTACTGCTTTGCAATCTCCTTGTTCTCCTTTTCAATGGCAGCTTCCGTCATAGTATACTAAATTTACCACAATCCCTTAAGCTAAACAACAAAAACTATGCCCCAAGGCTCCGGATCCTTTCGATCAGGGGCGGGTGTGAGTAATGTACGAACACATAGGCCGGATGGGGCGTGAGATTGCTCAAACTGTTCTTGGACAGTTTTTTCAGGGAACTCACCAAGGGACTGGCCGCAAAAGTGTTCTTGGCATATTGGTCCGCTTGGAACTCAAAGGTTCTCGAAAGATAGTTCAGCGCGAGGCCGGTCACCTCTGAAATGGGGCTGTACAAAAGGGCAAATCCCACCAAGGCCGCATGGAAACTAGGGGTTGAGACCCCTATGGCCATGGAAATCTCCGAGTTGTTGATGAACAGGGCCAACAGGTACAGCGTAAACCCGATCACCGAAAGGGAGACCAAAAGGTTCAGTACGATATGCTTTTTTTTGTAGTGGCCCACCTCGTGGGCAAGCACCGCGACGATTTCCTCCTCGGTGAGGTCTTCGATCAGGGTGTCAAAAAGGGTGATGCGTTTTTCCCTGCCCAGGCCTGAAAAATAGGCATTGGCCTTGGTGGAGCGTTTGGAACCGTCGATGACAAAGATGTTTTTGAGCTCAAAGCCCACCTTTGTGGCATAGGCCTCTATGGCCCCTTTCAAGCTGCCCTCGTCCAGGGGGGTCTGTTTGTTGAACAGGGGAACGATGAGCCGGGCGTGGAACAGGTTGAGAAAAAGAACGACCCCGGCGATGATCGCCCAGGCATAGATCCAAAAATTGGGCCCGCTGCCCTGATGGAACAAAATCAAAAGGGGCAATAGGATTCCTCCCAATAGGCCGGCGAGCAAACCCCCTTTCAACTTGTCCATAAAAAACAATTTCCGATTTGTTTTGTTGAACCCGAAGGTCTGTTCGATGACAAAGGTCCGGTAATAGGAAAAAGGAATGCCCAGAATGCCACTGCCCATGCTGATGAAGCCGAAAAATATCAAGGCCATTCCAATGGGGCCGTCACTGAGGGAACGCGTGATGCGATCTACCCACTCAAAGCCGCCAAACCAGAGGAAACCAAGGGTCAACAGCAAGAAAAACCCACTGGAAAACAGGCCAAACCTATAATTGGCCCATTTGTAGCGCTGGGATTTTTGATATTCCCCGGAATCGAAGACATCGGAGAGTTCAGGGGGAGGACTCGATCCAAAACGCTTGGCGTTCAAGTACTCCAATACCTGGTGGACCAGAAATTGGACCAGCAGGATGATCAAGATCGCATAAAAGAGTAAAGTTCTCTCCATAGATTAAAATCCGCGTTGTCGCCTCGCCTCAAAGATAAGTATTGCGGCAGATACCGAGACATTCATGGAGTCGATCTCCCCGTGCATCGGTATTATCAGGTTTTGGTCGGAATTCTCCAGCCATTGTGGGGTCAATCCCGTGGCCTCGGTACCCATTACCAAGGCGGTGGCCCCTCTAAGGTCACATTCCGAATAGCTTTTTGAGGCCTCCAGGGAGGCACAGTATATCTTGATGTTCCTCTCCTTGAGAAACTGGATGATCTCCCCGCTTGTGCCCATTCCGATCTGGGTGGTGAAGACCGCTCCCACACTGGAACGTATGATGTTGGGATTGTACAGGTCCGACCTGGGGTCGGCGATCAGTACGGCATCCAGGGCGGCCGCATCGGCCGTTCGCAGCAGTGCCCCGATGTTCCCGGGTTTCTCCGGGGCCTCGGCCACCAATATCAGGGGTTCCTTATTGAGTAATTGAAGCCTGTCCAGCCCGTGATCCCCACACCTCATAATGCCCAGGACCCCCTCTGTGGTCTCCCTATGGGCCAGTTTTTCATAGACCTGTGCGTTGACCCCTATCCGCTCGATATCCGAAAGGGCGGCAAGCTTTGGAAACTCGGTTAAATGGAACAGTTCCGGCCGGTACAGTAGGGTCTGCAATACGTAACCCCCTTTAAGGGCAAGTTCGAGTTCCCGAACCCCCTCCACGACAAATAGCCCGGTCTTTTTCCGCTCCCTGGATTTTTCCTTTAGGAGCAAGACTTGTTTTACCAAGGGATTGTGGATACTGCCGATCGATCTGGTTTCCATCACAGGGTAAAAATAGGGAATACAAGCTTTCAAAAATGAGGTTTTCGACCAATTGACCATGGATGGATTGGGATAATCGCTCAAGTGCAGCCGATAATGGGTTTGGTAGGTCCGATTTGGGCAGGTGGCGGCCAATGGTTCGAATGGCCGATATTTCGAGACATATGCGTGGGATATTTCTCAGAGCCAATGTTCCTATTATAATCTGATTCCCCTAGCGGAAATCAATTTCTAATTACAAATAGCCTGTGTGGCGCATATTCTTCCAAGGACTGGTCAATGGTTTCTTATTGGGAGAATCTCCATATAATCGATGATTAAGCATATGAAAAAACATTAAAAAATCAATTATAATACATTATTATTTATATATTTGAAAATGAAATGCAAAAACAGATAAAATAATGGTTCATTTCTTAAAAATAGAAAACTTTGGTCCGATTGATGAAGAAGTGGAAATGAACTTTGAAGTTGCAGAACCTTATGACGATGCGTATGAGGTGTTGATGCCCGATGGCAGGAAGTTGCTTAAACTGGCATATATATATGGCGCAAATGCCTCGGGTAAGACAACGATACTGAGGGCTTTTGAATTTTTGAGAAGATTATTGTTGAAGCCATTGGCCGATAAAGTCGTTGAATTGGACTTTGAACCCTTCCTGTTCAAGGGAGATCCATATGGGCGACCCTCTCATTTGGTATTGGCCTTTTACATCGAAGGAATCAGATATGTATATGAACTGTCTTTTTCCAAACAAGCCGTTTTGAATGAGAAAATCGTTTTTTACAGAACTGCAAAGCCCACAGAAATTTTGTACAGAAGTACCGAATTGGAAAAAAGACTGGCCAAAATCCAATTTGGCAGCAAGGTAAAAGTACCTAAACGGGAAAAAGATCTGTTGGAAAGCAACACCCTCCACAACAATACGGTGATTGGTGCGTATACCAAAACAAATGTGGATATACCTGAATTGGAGAAACTCAACAGATGGTTCAATGAGTTCCTTATGGGTATGGTGACATCGACCCATAATCTTACTGATATTACCGTATCCCTTATCGACCGGAACCCAATGATCAATGCCTGGATCAATAGATTTTTGAACAAGGCCGACCATCAGATTTCAAGTGTTGAAATTTCCGACTCCACTCACCCTATTCATATGGGTATGGATGACGTGCCCCAAAGTGAATTTGATTTGCGTCTCCTATTGGAAGAAAACTTGATGTCACCCAAGGGAAACCCCGGTCAGACCAGAATTACAACGCCCAAACCTTCCGATGAAGGAGTCTTACAACGCAAAATTGATTTCATCCACACGGTTTCCAAGAATAGGAACTACCCGCTATCCATCCTTTCGGAGAGCAGTGGTACCAAGAGATATTTTGGATTGGCAGGCCCCCTTTATGAA
>CALDPL010000028.1 GCA_937911965.1 uncultured Allomuricauda sp.
GCAGATTGTTTCCCAGGTCGATTTTGGTAAGGCCCTTCCCCGAAGTCCCCAACCAAAGATTGCCCTGGGGATCCGTGGCAATGCTACGGACGACATCCACGGCAACTCCCTTGGGCAGCTGCTTATTGGTCAGTATGTTGAACTTTATGTGATAGGGATCGAAATAATTGGCCCCGGAGCCATCGGTTCCCAGCCAGAGCACCCCTGAATCGTCCTGATAGAGGCAGAGGATATCGTTGTAGTCCACGGCAAAGGGATTGTCCGGTTCCTCGGTAAAATTGAGCAGGCTGTGGTCCCGGGGATCATAGCGATAGACGCCATGGCCATAGGTGGCGATCCAAAGACCGTCGTCCCCATCCACCAGAAGATCTTCGACAATGAGGTCTTTGGGGAGTTCGGGATGTTTGAAGGGAACAAAACCTTTCTCTCCTGGAGGCCTGTGGAACAGCCCCTTTCCAAAACTGCCCAACCAGATGGTCTGGTCCCCTGCAAGTGCCAAAGCGCTGAAGTGGGTCCCTTCCCCGGCATCCACCCGCAGCTGGGAATAGGACCGGTCCCCTTAAGTACGAAGACCTTTTCCGAACCGCTGATCCAAATTGAGTCCCGCACTTCCAAAAAATCGTATACCGAACCGGAGAAATCCCTTGGATTGAAAACCTGTACCGTATCCATGCCCCCTTGATCGATCCGAAAGAGGCCGTTGTCATGGGTGCCTATATAAAAATCCAGATTGTCCGCTTGGAAGACCGTTGAGACATCGACAGGGCAGGGAATCCATTCGAAGTCATCCGTTTCGGGCCGGTACAATTCCAGCTTCCCGAACTTTGTGATGATCCACAATCGGTCTTCCCGATCGACATAGACCTTCCCCAGCCTGCTGAAGGTCGGGCGGGTAACATCCTCAAATTGTTTTTTGTAGTGTACAAAGTCACGGCCGCTGTACCGATTGAGCCCGTCCTGGGTGGCCATCCACAGGTAGCCCGTACTGTCCTGGGCCATACTGATGACACTGCTTTGGGACAACCCGTCCTCCACCCCCAGGTTCTGAAAGGGAAACTTTTGGTCGTTCTGTCCAAATCCAATGTGACAAAAGATCCAAATCAGGGATATGGCCGGTCCGATCTTCAATATAGGGTCATTCAGTTCAATAGAAGCCAAGATAGGGCCATTCGGTCCTTTACATGGAACCCATTGAATAGAAAATCCCCAGATCTTGGATATGGGGAAGTTAGCCGCTTATTCCAATTTGCTCAAAATCATTGGACCTGGGCTCCTTTTTTTTCGATGGAAGGTCACAATTTATCGTCAAGTACCCATGGCCAAGGGATATGGGAACCGGTTTACGGATTGAAATCCACCTTTACCAATTGTTTTTTTCCGCCTCTTTTGGCATAGAACAGCATATTGTGCTCCTTTTCCAATTTCAGGGGCATGGAGACCATCATGGGCAGTCGGGCCTCCCCTTGGTCGATGATTTTTTCGTAGTCCATGACCCCGTTCTCATCCAGGGAGATCATAAAGACATTGCGGTTCCTGCTATAGCCCTGCCTGAAGATCAGGCGTTCGTTGTTGATCAATTGGGGGTTCTCCGCTGCGGTACAGATAAAGAAATAGGTCTTGCCGTCCTTGCAGTAGGAACTGTAGGAGGCATAGGCCCCGTCCCCACGGGTTACCTCCGTCTTGTTGATGTTCCGTGCCCATTCCATGCTGCCGTTAGCCCTGAGTTTTACACTTACGATGTCGTTGTGGTGAAAGCGTTCGACCTTGAGCCTTTGACCGGTACCGGTGACCTCCATTCCCGTGGTCACAAAATACTCCTCCGCATTGAAGAAAATCTCATTGTTCCCATTGCGTTCCACCCCTTTGAACACCAAATTCTTGATTTCCCGGTCCTCTTCCCTTCCGAATTTGTCCATCATGAACTGCTGGGAAAAGGGATTGTATTTTGCACTTTCCAATTCCAGGCTTCGGGGATCCAACTCAAAATAGGCAATCCCGTTGTAGCGGTTGTCCTTCCGATCCGCATAAAACCCTACACAGACCAGTCTGTTCTGTAGAAATAAGGGATAAAGGCTCTCGGGATACTTCCCCGGATCGGCAAAGGTCTGGATCTTGTGCCCATTGGCGGTCAGGCCCACGAGCTCGTATTGAAACCTGCGCTCGTCCACCTGAAAGCGCTTCTTTTTGAAATAGGCCTTCCCCACGATATAGGCCGTTTGAAGGTCTTGGCTGAAAGCTAGGTTCTCAAAGGCGTAGTTCTTCTCCTCGATCTCCTCTGAAAAGTCGTATTCAAACTGTTTGTTCAGGGCCGTGTCGAAGACGTGTACCATGTGCTTGTTGTCCCTGCCCTTTTTGTGATGGGTGCTTATGATAAAGCCCGTTTTCTCCTCATTGAAGAGGATGACCGTGGAAAAACCGCTGGAAAAGTTTCGGTTGTGAAAATTCCTCCCCACCGGATCCTGTACCTGTTCCGAATCAATGGTGAGCAAGATCCTGGTGTTGAAATTGAAATCGATGATGGGACTGCTGTGCACCCAATATTCGTATTGACCCTTGAGCTCATTGTAATCCAAAAACAGCAGGTTCAACTGTCCGTTCTTGAAAAACCCGTTGATGAACTCCTGGTTCCTGAGCTTGTAATTGTATTCCGCGATAAGCTCCAGATCCGAATTGTAATGTTCTATGAGGTATCCCTTGGGCCGCAGGACCAAGCCCTGGAAATAGGCCCGGACCAGCAGATACCCCCCGGTACCATCGGCCTCGATGTTCATCAGGTTGGAATAGCGGTAACGATCGTGGTAGGTTTCCCCAAAATCGTAGCTTACGGGCATCTTCTGGGCGGTGCCCACCAGGGTGGACAAGGCCAGGCAAAGCATTGGGAACAGTTTCTTGGTCATGGTCAGTTTTGGTTGGGCCTTGGGGTCAATTGCCCGAAAAATCCGCCTGCCGCTTTTCCAGAAAGGCCGAAGTCCCTTCCTTAAAGTCTTCCGTGCCAAAACAATGGCCAAAGGCGTCGATTTCCACGGCATACCCGTCGGCATCATACCTAAAACCCGCGTTTACCGCTTTTATTGCCTCCTTGATCGCCATGGGGGAGTTTTTCGATATCCTGCCCGCAATTTTAACAGAAAGGGGCAAAAGCTCCTCCTGGGGGACCACATGGTTGACCAGACCGTACTCCAAGGCCTTTTGGGCGTCGATCATGGCAGCGGAAAGGATCATCTCCATGGCCCTTCCCTTTCCGACGAGCTGGGGCAGACGTTGGGTCCCCCCATAACCGGGGATCACTCCCAGGGAAACTTCGGGCAATCCCATTTTGGCGTTGGTGGAGGCCAACCTGAAATGACAGGCCATGGCGAGTTCCAGACCTCCTCCCAGGGCAAAGCCGTTGATGGCGGCGATCACCGGTGTGGAGAGTTGTTCGATAAGATTGAACAGGTTCTTTTGGCCCAATGCTGCCAATTGTCGTCCTTCCTTTACCGAGAATTGGGCAAATTCCGCGATATCCGCTCCGGCGACAAAGGCTTTTTCCCCATTCCCGGTGAGCACGATGGCCCGGATGTCCCGATCCAGTTCCAACTCCTTGAAGGCCACTTGCAGTTCCTCTATGGTCCTTCTGTTGAGTGCGTTCAGTTTCTTCGGCCTGTTGATGGTAAGGATGGCCAAGTCCCGCTCTTCTTCGATGTAGATGTTTTCGTAATCCATGACATTATTGTTGGGAATGGTCCGATGGGACCACGGTTCAATGCTGTTTTGGATGCTTGGGGAACTTTATGGTAAAGACGGTCCCCTTTCCCAATTTAGAGGTAAAGGTAATGGTTCCCCCATAGTTTTCCACGATATTCTTTACCATTCCAAGGCCCAGGCCGGTCCCACTGGACTTGGTGGTGAATTTGGGCTCAAAGATCCTGTACCGGAGTTCCTCGGGAATGCCCATGCCGTTGTCGGCCACGGTAATGACCACCTCTTCCCCCTGGCTGCCCACGGTGACCAATATTCTGGGGGATTCCACCTCGGGCACCGCCTGTATGGCATTCTTCACCAGGTTGGTGATGATCCGGATCAAATGGGTGCGGTCCAGCTTGGCGATTATCTCAGGCTTGTCGGCACTGAAGTGGATGTATTCCTCGGTGAAGATTTCCAAGGCCAACTTTACGATCCCCACCACATTGAGGGTCTCGTTCTGCTGTGCGGGCATGTCCGCAAAACTGGAAAAGGCCGTGGCTATATTGCTCATGGTGTCGATCTGTTGGATCAGGGTCTTGGAGAATTCACTCACCTTCTCCTGTATGTCGGGATCCTCCGGATCGAACTTCCGTTGAAAGTTCTGGGCCGTGAGCCTCAAGGGAGTGAGCGGGTTGGTGATCTCATGGGCCACCTGTTTCGCCATCTCCCGCCAGGCCTGCTCCCGTTCACTACGGGCCAATTTCACCGCACTCTCCTCCAACTCATCGATCATACGGTTATAGGAATCCACCAGTTTTCCAATTTCCTCTCCCGGATTTTCAATATGGATCTTTTCGTTTTGTTGGACCAGATTGGTCCGGTACATCTTATCGGCAATGGTATGGAGGGACCTGGTGATGTACTTGGATATGAAATAGGCCAGGACCACGGCAAAGATGAGCATCAACAGATAGACCCCCCCAAGGCGAAACAAAAATTCCCTGAGTTCCTTGTTGTTGAAGGTGTTGTCCTCAAAATAGGGCAGGTTCATGATCCCAATGGGCTTGAACTTGGGGTCGAGGATATAGGTGTAGGTGGCCTGATAGTTGCCCCCGGCGGCCCTTTTCTCCTCCACATAGCGCTTGTCGGCACTCTCCCATAAGTGGTTCAACACCTCGGCGTCCAGGCAGTTGGATATGGAATCTTCCTCAAAACTGGGGCGGGAGCTTTTGATCAGTTCCCCGTCCAGGCCGTAGATGTTGAAGTTGACGTTCTGCACGTCCGCGATCTTATAGATCTCCTCCCTGGAGATATGGCCCAGGTTGTCCTCGGTAATTGGGTAGGTGGTCTCCCTCAGGGTATAGGCAATGCTCTGCAACACCTGTTGTTCCTTCCGTTCCAAGCGTTCGTTGTGATAGACCTTGCCCTCCTCCCGGTATTGATAGATGGTCACCACCACGATCAGGATGGAAGCAATGACCACCAGCATGATCATGGAGAAAAAAATCCGGGACCTCAAGGACAGTTTCCTGAACAATTTTGAATGTATTTGGGTTAAAAGTAATCAAATATCGAACCAAAAAGCCAGGGAGGGAATTCCCCCTTTCCACAAGTTGGGTTCAAGCCTCGGGGTTCTTCTCCCGTATCCTTCGGTAGAGGCGGATGCCCAACATGAGCAACAGGGCGAGCAGCAAGAGCCCCACCAGGCCGTAGATCCAGTTGACGGCATTCTTGAGTACCGCCAAAAAAACCACGGCGAACAGAATGATCGTGGCCCCCTCGTTCCAGATCCGCATGAACCTTGAACCGTACCTGATCTCATCCCGCTGTAGCTGGGCAAAGATCTGCTGGCATTTCAGGTGATAGGCGATGAGCAGGACCACAAAACCCAGTTTGACCTGCATCCAAGCCTGTTGCAACCATTGGGGCATCAAAATCAACAACCAAATGGCAAAGAGCACGCAGAGGATGGCCGAGGGCCAGGTGATGATGTACCAAAGGCGTTTGGCCATGAGCTTGAGCTGCCTGACGAGGACCTCCCGCTCTGGGGAAGGCCCCTGGGCGGCCTCAATGTGGTAAATGAACAGCCTGGGGATATAGAACAGCCCGGCAAACCAGGTCACCACAAAGATCAGGTGCAGGGATTTGATGTATGGATACAGCACAGGTGAAATTAAAGGTCCATGGGCCTGCGACGGGCCCCCATGGGCCCCCTTGCCCCTCAGGTCCCAAAAGTAGTGAAAACAACAGAGAAAATGTTCTCCAATATTTTGTACTTTAATCCCCTTTAAAACCCTTTGCCATGCAGAATCTTTTCAGGATTGCCATTTGCCTTCTCCTTTTGTCCGGGTGCAAGGACCGGGACAAAAGCCCGGCAGAATCCCGGGAACCCGAGATTCCCAAGCCCCAGGAACAGGAGTGGATCTCCCTGTTCGACGGCAGCAGCCTGGAGGGCTGGCGCGGCTATAATATGGATTCCCTGCCCCCGGGCTGGACCATTCGGGACAGTACCCTGACCTTTGATACCGAACTGGGCCTGGAACAGGACTATACCGGGGGGAAGGACATCCTCTACGGAACGGAAATGTTCGAGAACTTTGAACTCTATTTGGAATGGAAGCTTCCCGAAGGGGGGAACAGCGGCATCTTCTATCACGTGAGGGAGGGCTATGAGGGACCGCCGGTGGTGGCCCCCGAATACCAGCTCATCGACGATGTGAACTACGCCAGGATCCACGACCTGACCGCCTACAATACCTCCCTGGGCTATACCGAGAAGCCGGAGGAACTCAAACCCCTGCAACAGACCGGGGCCGACTACGCCATGCATCCCCCCGGGCCCGACAAGGTCCTCAATCCGATCGGGGAGTGGAACAGCTCCAAGATCGTCTTCACCCCGGAACGGGTGGAGCATTGGCTGAACGGGAAATTGCTGCTGTCCTTTGTGCCCTGGGACGAGTCCTGGGAAGAAAAGAAGAGCTCGGACAAATGGAAGACCAGCCCCGACTATGGGAAGTACCGCTCCGGCTATATTGCGCTTCAGGACCATTCCAGCCCAATCTGGTTTAGAAACATCAAGATCAAAAAACTTTAACCACCAAATCAAGCATATGAACAAACGAGATTTTATCAAAAAAAGTGGGGTGGGGGCCCTGGGGATCCTCTTGGCCCCCTCCCTTTTGAAAGGGGGCAACGCCCAGACCAAACTGCGCACCGCCCATATCGGGGTGGGGAACATGGGAATGGAGGACCTCAAGGCCATTTCGTCCCATCCCCAGGTGGAGGTGACCGCCCTCTGCGACGTGGACGCCATCAATCTCTCGGTCGCCCATAAGATGCATCCCGGGGCCAGGATATTCTTTGACTACCGGGTCATGTTGGATGAGTTGGCGGACCAGATCGATGCGGTGATCGTTTCCACTCCGGACCACACCCATGCCCCGGCCTCCCTTTTGGCCATGGAAAAGAACAAGCCCGTTTATTGCCAAAAACCCCTCACCCATTATGTATCGGAGTCCAGGGCCATGAAAAAAATGGCCGAGGAAAAAGGCTTGGTCACCCAAATGGGCATTCAGGTACATTCCTTTTACGATTACAGGCTGGCCACCCTTTTGATCCAATCCGGCATCATTGGCAAGGTGCATACCGTCCATGCCTGGTCCCCAAAGAATTGGGGCTATGACGGGCCGCTGCCCCAAGGCGAGGACCCGATCCCGGCCCAGCTCAACTGGAACCTTTGGATGGGGACCAGCAAGGAAAGGCCCTATAAGGAAGGGGTGTACCATCCCGGGAACTGGAGAAAACTGATCGATTACGGCTGTGGCACCTTGGGGGATATGGGGGTCCATATCTTCGACACCCCCTACAATGCATTGCAGCTCGATGTACCGCGCACCATCACCACGGAGTGCAGGCCCCCCAACGGCTTTGGGTTTCCGGAGAACAATCGGGTCACCTATGAATTCCCGGGAACCAAATACACCGGCAAATCCCTCAAATGGGTCTGGTATGACGGCCCCGGGGCCCCTGAACCGCACGAGGACCTGCTCCTTCCGGGCATGGAGGCCAAAAAAACGAGCGGCAGGGCCAAAGAGGAAAACATGGCCGACAAAATCTCCCTGGATGCCAAGGTGGCCTCCGAAAATGAACTGCCCGAACAGGGGGCCATGTTCGTGGGGGAAAAGGGACGGCTGCTCCTGCCCCACTTCATGCAATTGCCCAGAAAGATACGCAGGGGAAAATACGTGGACATTTCCAAGGAAATCGAGGAAATTTCAAAGGAGCACCGCTTGGGCGAACCCATAAGGAACTACGCCTCCGAAGGTCCCAAACACTACCATCAGTTCGTGGATGCCTGCCTTGGAAAGGACAAAACGACCGCACCCTTTGAGTATGCGGCCCGTTTGACCGAGACCATACTGCTGGGCACCATAGCGGGACGCTTCCCGGGGGAGACCCTTCATTGGGACGCGGAAAGTGCCCGGTTCAAGGAAGGCAAGGCCAATGCATATCTGGCCGGGGAGTACAGAAACTTTTAGGATGGGAATCCGTGTACTGTTGGGATCCCTGTCCCTGATGCTGCTATTGCCCCTTTCGGGAGCTTCCCAAAAGCTGCTGCGGGACCATGGGGTGGAAATCGGCGTTCTTAGGCCGGGCCCATTGAATGCCATAACCGATGTGCCGGGGGTCCTGGTGGGCCATACTACCCGGATCGAAGGCCGGGACATCCGTACCGGGGCCACGGCCATCCTGCCCCATTCCGGAAACATTTTCCAGGAAAAGGTACCGGCCGCGATCTACGTGGGCAACGGTTTTGGCAAACTGGCAGGCCTTAGTCAGGTCAAGGAACTTGGAAGTCTGGAAACCCCGATCGTCCTGACCAATACCCTGAGTGTCCCCACGGCCATGGATGCGGTCATCACCTTTACCTTGGGACTTCCGGGGAATGAAAATGTCCGCTCGGTCAATGCCGTGGTGGGGGAGACCAATGACGGCCACCTCAACGACATCCGCGGGCGGCACATCGGCCAAGAGGATGTGCTCCGGGCCATTCAAACGGCCAAGGCCGGACCTGTGGCCCAGGGCAATGTGGGGGCCGGGACCGGAACCGTGTGTTTTGGATTCAAGGGGGGAATCGGCACATCCTCCAGGGTACTTCCCAAAGCCCTTGGCGGCTATACCGTCGGGGTGCTGGCACAGACCAATTTTGGGGGAGTGCTGCAAGTGGCCGGTGTGGATGTGGGCAAACAACTGGGGCACTACAGCGAGAGCCTGAAGTATTCCCCGGACGGTTCCTGCATGATGGTGGTGATGACCGATGCCCCTTTGGATGCCAGGAATCTCGAGCGCCTTGCCAAACGGGCCATGCTGGGCCTGGCCCGTACCGGGGGAATTGCCAGCAATGGCAGCGGGGACTATGTGATCGCCGTTTCCACTGCCGAGTCCTGCCGGATCCCCTATAGTGGCGAATCGTTCCTACTGACCCTTCCGGTCTTGCGAAACGATCGGGTCACCCCCCTCTTCCTCGCCGTGATCGAGGCCACCGAAGAGGCCATACTGAACTCCCTGTTCGCAGCAGAGGCCATGGAAGGCCACAAGGGCCACAAGATCGAGGCCCTTCCCAAAAAAGAAGTGCTCAAAATGCTCAAGGCCGCCGGAAAGACAAATTAAACCACAAGCCCATGAAAAAAATGATTTCCTTTCTGCTGCTTTTGATTCCCATACTCTGTTACCCACAGGCAGACCAAAAGGAGCAAGAGGCCATCCTCAATGTACTCCACGACCAACAGGCCGCTTGGAACGCCTATGACCTGGAAGGCTATATGGATTCCTATTGGAAATCCCCGGAGCTGACCTTCTATGGGAGTTCGGGGGTGGTGAAGGGTTGGCAAAACACCCTGGAACGCTACCGGAAAAGCTATCCTTCCAGGGAACATTTTGGAACCCTGGAGCTCAAGGTCAACCATATGTCCAAAATCGGGAGGAAGGACTATACGGTAATGGGCGAATATCACTTGGAACGTCCCGTGGGAAATGCACGTGGAATCTTCACGTTGGTGGTCAAAAAAATAAAAGGAAGCTGGACGATCGTTGCCGACACTTCCTGTGGGGTTGAATAGGCAAAATTAAATTTCCAAGCTTCCCTTCGTTTTCATAAATTGGCAATACAAATCAACAAACACTGCCATGGATATATTTGGAAGAATCAAGGAGAAGCTCAGCAATGAGTTCATCGACATCGTCGAGTGGCTCGACTATACCGAGGATACCATCGCCCATCGTTTTGAGCGCTATCAGAACGAGATCAAGAACGGGGCCAAGCTCATTGTCCGGGAAGGACAGACGGCCGTCTTCATCAACGAGGGGCAACTGGCCGACGTCTTCGGTCCCGGCACCTATGACCTGACCACGGCCAACCTGCCCATACTCACTACCCTAAAGGGTTGGAAATACGGCTTCAACTCCCCGTTCAAGGCGGAGGTTTATTTTGTGAACACCCACCTTTTTACCGATGAGAAATGGGGCACCAAAAGTCCCATAACCTTGAGCGATGACCGTTTCGGCCTTGTGGAGATCCGGGCCTTTGGGACCTATGCCTTCAAAATATCCGATGCCGGGAAGTTCATCAAGGACATTGTGGGGACCGACAGCAACTTCACCAATTTTGAGATCAACGAGCACCTGAAAAGCCTGATCGCCACCCGATTTACCGATACGGTGGGCAAGGCCAACCTGCCCATTGAACTGTACGCGGCCAACACCACGGAACTCTCCGACACCTGTAGGGAGGTCATGGCCCCGGAATTTGACTCTGTGGGCATTGCCCTGGTCAAATTCTATATCGAAAACGTCTCCATGCCCGAGGAGCTCAAGAAGGAAATATTCGAATACAGCCGCATCGACAAACTGGACCTGGACAAATTGGCCAAGTTCAAGGCCGCCCAGGCCATAGAGGCGGCCGCCAAGAACGAAGGCGGTACGGCAGGTGCCGGAATGGGCATGGGAATGGGCTTTGTCCTGGCCCAACAGATGGGGAACCTCATGGGAGGACCCGCCCAACCACAGGCACAAGGCCTCGGGGCCTCCCCACCGCCCATACCCGTACAGACCCTCTATCATTACGCCCTGGACGGGGCCCAACAGGGACCGGTCAGCCGGGAGCAATTGCAGGCCCTGTTCGCCAATCGAACCATCAACAGGGACTCCCTGGTATGGAAACAGGGCATGGCGGCATGGACCCCATTGAAAGAGGTCGAGGAACTGAAAGTCTTATTGGGGGGCAATACCCCACCGCCCCTGCCAACCCAATAACAAGTCCGACCCCCATTGGAGCCAAGCATACAAAAAACGGAGCTCAAAAGAGCCTGTACCAACTGTGGCGCAGAGCTCAGGTACAAACCCGGGACCCCGAACATCAGTTGTGGTTACTGTGGGCACGAGGAGGCCATCCCACTTTCGGAAAGCCGCTTTGAGGAGTTGGAACTACAGCCCTACCTCCAGGAAATGGGGAGCGTCAAACATGCGGAGCAGCTGTCCATGCTCCACTGCAAAAACTGTGGGGCGGACCAACATGTGGAGGAAAACTACAAATCCCTGCATTGCGTCTACTGTGGGCAGCCCTTGATCCTGGAAGACGCCCATATGGAACAATGGATCTTGCCTGGGGCGGTACTGCCCTTTCAATTGGACCAAAAACAATCCTTTGCGATTTTCAGGAATTGGGTCAAACGGCTTTGGTTCGCACCCAACAATTTGAAGAAGGCCGCCCTGGATCCCCGCTTCACCAAGGGCCTTTACCTCCCCTATTGGACCTTTGACGCCCAATTGTGGGCCCGCTATACCGGGCAAAGGGGAGAGTATTATTACGAAACCCAAAGGGTGAGGGATTCCAACGGCAAGATGGTGACCCGACAAGTGAGAAAAACCCGTTGGTACCCGGCCTCCGGGGAGGTGTCGGGATT
>CALDPL010000029.1 GCA_937911965.1 uncultured Allomuricauda sp.
CCCTCCTCCATGGATTGCAGGAATTCATCCCCGTATTTTATAATGCCGGACTCCAACATCTCCCGAAGTAGGTCGTTCCCTTCCCGGGTCCTTTCACCTACCCCTGCAAATACGGAGAGTCCCCCGTGTCCCTTGGCAATATTGTTTATCAGTTCCTGGATCAATACGGTCTTTCCCACCCCGGCACCGCCGAAGAGTCCGATCTTTCCCCCCTTGGCATAGGGTTCGATGAGATCGATAACCTTGATCCCTGTAAAAAGTACCTCAGTCGAAGTGGATAGGTCCTCAAATTTGGGGGCCTCCCTGTGGATGGGAAGTCCGTTGTCCCCGGTCTTGGGCAGGTCCTCCAGCCCGTCAATGGCATCCCCGATAACGTTGAACAACCTTCCGTAGACTTCTTCCCCTATGGGCATTTGTATCGGATTACCGGTGGGATGTACCTCAACACCACGACTCAACCCATCGGTGGAGTCCATGGAGATTGTCCTTACGGTATTCTCCCCGATATGGGACTGTACCTCCAACACCAATCTGGAGCCATCGGCCTTTTTGATTTCAAGGGAATCGTAAATTTTTGGGATCTCTGTCCCCGATTCAAATTCAACATCAATGACCGGGCCGATGATCTGGGCAACCTTTCCTGTAACTTTAGACATCAGTATGTTTATTTTTAATTGAATAGCCGAAAAAAAACCACATTTTTTCCGGCTGCAAAGATAGGCTATTCCCTTCTTAATAGGAACATGAACCACCCCTTTTTTTCAATCAAAAAAGGGCATTGAAAAATTCAATGCCCTTAGCTTGTAAATTCAGGATTCCCTAGGGGTTGATCGTCCAGGAAAGATAATAGATCGATCCCACGTTCCCCGTACCGATGGCACTGAAATACTCATCGCCCAAAATGTTGGATCCCCCAAGTTTGAACACGGATTTTATGCTGGGCACCCCGTAGTTGATCTGGGCATCCAATACCGTATGGGCCGGAATCTGCCCATCGGCAAAGGAAGCTTCCCAATAAAAGCTGTCGCTCCAACGGTAGTTCACGTTGAACCCAAAGTTCTTGAACAGGGCGGTGTTCCCGAAGGAAGCCTTCACCCGGTGTTTCGGGGTGTTGAAGTTGGTCCTCAAATCCGGATACCTGCCCTCGTCTATATCCAGTTCCGCATAGGTGTAATTGACCCCAAAATCAAAGGTTCCGATCTTGGTGTCCACCCCGACGCTCCCTCCAAAGGAATTGATGTCCTCATCGGAGTTGGTATAGGTCTGATAGGCTTGGTAATCCCCGTTCTGAAGGGCCAATAGGGAAAGTCCCCCATCCCCGGCCGTACCGTAAAAGGGAACGAGCGTGGAGGTATTGGCCAAGAAATCGGAATAACTGTTGTAATAGCCGCTGAGGTCCACCGTGAACCTTCCCAACTGGGCCCTATAGCCCAGTTCAAAGGCCGTGATCTCCTCCGGTTTTACCAGATCCGTAACGACCGCCTCAGGGGCCCCGGCCTGAACGGAAGCCACCGAATAGGCGTTTTCATAGGCAGCACGTCCCAAGATCTGCACGGTGGCGGGAACCCCAAGATCGTCCTGTGCCTTCTGGCTCACATCAAAGGTCCTGACGTCCCGATCCAGGTTGTCGGGGGCCGATCCCACCAGAATGGCACGCCCTGCGTTGAGGCCGATAAAGAGGTCCTGGGTGGTCGGGTTCCTAAAGCCCTGCTGTACGGATACCCTGATGTTGTGGTTGCGTTTCTCCCCTGCGGTATAGGCCAAGGAAAGCCTTGGGGACAAAAATCCGTCGGAGAATTCGTTCTTGTCATAGCGTACCGAACCTGTGAACTTCAAGCGCTCGTCCAGGAATTTCTTCTGCAGTTGGAGGTAGCCCCCGTATTCATTATAGGAGATGGGTCCATCGATATCCGTGAAAATGGTCCCATTGGAATTCAGTACATACTCCCTGAAGGAGCCGCCCACCTGTAGATCGGCCCAATTGTCGATCAGATGGGCAAAATTGTAGTTTCCGTTGATGTGCCGGAACTTGGTCTTGTCGATGAACTTGGCCCCGGTGGAT
>CALDPL010000030.1 GCA_937911965.1 uncultured Allomuricauda sp.
CAGGAGAGCATACGGGATTTCATAGCCTTCCCCAAGAACAACAGTGGGCGGGACGTCATGATCGACGCCCCAGCGGAAATCGATCGGGAGCAGTTGAGGGAACTCCACATCAAATTGGACCTCTAAGAGCTTCCTTGACCCGGGGCTGGGAATTTTTGATACCTTTAGTCCAAGTAGATCCCGAGCGGAATGTCCCAGAAGAAGAAGAACAGGCTGCTGCACAGTTTTCTAAAATGGCGGTATAGGAATATCTCCAACAGGACCTTTGTGCATCTGATGAGCATCGTATCCGGGCTGGTGGCCGGACTGGCAGCGGTCTGCCTGAAGAACATCACCTACCTCATCGAGTCCCTGTTGAACCTCGGGGTGGTCATCACCGAGAACCAACTCTATTTTGTGCTGCCCACCATTGGCCTTACCCTGGTCTACATCTACGTCAAATACGTGCACAAGGCGCCCTTGCAGCACGCGGTGTCCACCATCATCCATTCCCTCTCCAAAAAAGGGGGACTGTTGACCCTAAAGGACATCTATACCCCCTTGATCACCGCTCCGCTCACCGTCGGCTTCGGGGGGTCTGTGGGAATGATGGGCCCCGCGGTGAGGTCGGGCTCGGCCATGAGTTCCCATTTGAGCAGGCTGTTCCATATCGATGCAAAGACCCGTTCCCTCTTGGTGGCCTGTGCCTCGGCAGGGGCCATCTCCTCAATTTTCCAGGCTCCCATTGCGGCCATCATCTTCGCCGTGGAGGTCTTTACCCTGGATTTGACCATGATGTCCATGTTGCCCCTGTTGCTGGCCTCCATTTCAGGGGTGCTCACCTCCTATTTCTTCATGGGGGACGAGGTGTTGTTGAGCTTCTCCCCTTCCGAGGGCTTCGAACTGGGGGATACCCCCTACTACATCCTCTTGGGGGTGGGCACCGGGATCGCATCCATCTACTTCACCAAAATGTACTTTGGGATCATGGCGATATTCGACCGCTTCAAAAGCCCAAAATACAAGCTGCTGGTCGGGGGGGTCGCCATTGGGATCATGCTCTATGCCATCCCCCCGCTCTATGGGGAGGGTCTTGGATTTATCAATAAATTGTTGGCCGGGGATCATATGGCCGCCCTGGGGAAGACCCCCTTCGACCTTTATCTCCACAATATATGGGTCGTCATTGCCCTGTTGTTTGGAATCACGATCTTTAAGGCCATTGCCATGACCACCACCTTTGCGGCAGGAGGTGCCGGAGGGGTCTTTATCCCCACCATGGTGATGGGATCGGCCTTGGGGAACGTGGTGGGCAAGGTCATCAACAACCTGGGTCTGGGAGTCCATGTCTCGGAGAGCAATTTCACCCTGATCGGAATGGCCGGACTGATCGCCGGGGTGATCCATGCGCCTTTGACGGCCATATTTTTGATCGCCGAGGTTACCGGGGGACACACACTCATCGTACCTTTGATGATCACGGCGGCCATTTCGTTTTTGATCACCCGAAATGCCCTGGACTATACCATATACACCAAGGAACTCGCCAAGATCGGGGCATTGCTGACCCATAACAAGGACCAAATGGTCCTGGGCATGTTGGAGATGGAGGAAGTGATCGAGGAGAATTTCATCCCGGTCCACCCCAAAATGAGCTTGGGGGAAATGCTCCACAATTCCGTTTCCCGATCCAACAGGAACATTTTCCCGGTTTTGGACGAGCAGGGAAAACTTTTGGGCATTGTCCTTTTGGACGATATCAGGCCCTTTATGTTCGACACCGCCCTATATGACACGGTCTATGTCCACAGTCTGATGCACAATCCACCCGAACTCCTCTTCATGGGGGAGGACAGCATGAAGGAGGTGATGAGAAAGTTCCAACAGAGCGGGGCCTGGAACCTCCCGGTGATCAAGGACGGCAAATATGCCGGCTTTGTTTCCAAATCAAAATTGTTGACGGCCTATCGTAAAAAATTGATCAATAACACACAATGAAATTCAAGTTCAAATACATCACCATACTGGTAACCCTGGCATCCTTCGCCTCAATCATCTATGGATTCACCCTGGTGGAGGAAACTCCTTCCCTGGGCCATAAATACATCGGCGGGGGCACCATTGGCCTTTTTCTTTTGGCCATGCCCTTGTTTTTGATCCGGGAAAGCCGGGGAAAGAGTTTTAAGAATTATATGCTCAACAAGGAAAACATTGAAAAAATGCAGGAGTACCAGCAAAAAAAACCCAAGAAAAGATAATTTTCCCTAGATTTAATCCACAATTTATGGCAGGAGATCGAAAAAACCATAAATTAGTATTTTAACAAATTCTTTAAATTAATGACCGGTACAGTAAAATTTTTTAATGGATCCAAAGGCTATGGCTTCATTACCAACGACAAAACAGGAAAGGATATCTTTGTTCACGTGACGGCCTTGAACGGAGTGGAACTGAACGAAGGTGACAAAGTAGAATACGAGGAAGAAGAAGGAAGAAAAGGAGTGGTCGCCGCACAGGTGCAGGTGATCGGATAACATATTTTATTTTGATTTATTCCCAGAACCCCGGTCAATCCGGGGTTTTTTCATTCAATTGGACTTCCTTCGCTGTACGAAGAACCTCTTGAGCAATTCCGCCGCTTCCTGTTCCAGGACCCCTCCGATCCACTGGGTCTTGGGATGAAGGTTTCCCCCCAGTACCCCGAACCCGCGTTCCAGATCAGGCGCTCCGTAGACCAATTTGGATATCTGGCTCCAATACAGGGCCCCGGCACACATTTGACAGGGTTCCAAGGTGACGTAGAGGGTGCAATTGTGCAGGTATTTGCCCCCCAGAAAATGGGAGGCGGCCGTAATGGCCTGCATTTCCGCATGGGCCGTCACATCCCTGAGGCGTTCGGTAAGGTTGTGCCCGGTACCTATGATCCGGCCCTCGGTCACCACCACGGCCCCCACGGGCACCTCGCCCAATTCAAAGGCGGTGTGGGCCTCCTGCAGGGCCTTTTTCATAAAATATGCATCGTCAAAGGGCAGCATTGGATCTTTTTGGGAAAATTATCAAAAGGCTAAACTAAGGATAAAAAAATTTGGCGATTATGGGTACTTTTGTTTTTTGTGCCTTGGAAAAACTTTTAACACATATCAACTCCCCGGAAGACCTCAAAAAATTGAAATTGGAGGAACTGCCCCGATTGGCGGGGGAACTCCGGGAATTCATCATTGACATCGTTTCGACCAAAGAAGGGCATCTCGGGGCCAGCCTCGGGGTGGTGGAACTGACCTTGGCCCTTCACTATGTGTTCGACACCCCAGGGGATCGATTGATCTGGGACGTGGGGCACCAGGCCTACGGACACAAAATCCTCAGCGGGAGGAAGGAAATCTTCGGGACCAACAGACAAATGGGGGGCATCAGCGGATTTCCCAAACGGAGTGAGAGCCGGTACGATCCCTTTGGGACCGGGCACAGCTCCACGGCCATTTCCGCGATCTTGGGCATGGCCATGGCCGCCAAACTCAAAGGGGAACCGGATCGACATCATATCGCCGTTGTGGGGGATGCCTCCATCGCCAGTGGAATGGCCTTTGAAGGGCTGAACCATCTGGGGGTGAGCGATGCGAACGTATTGATCGTGCTCAACGACAACGCCATTGGTATAGATCCCTCCGTGGGGGCGCTCAAAGATTATCTGACCCGGGTAAAACAGGGAGGCCTTGGGGACGGAAATCTCTTTGAGGCCCTCAACCTGAACTATTCCGGACCCATTGATGGGCACGATATCGGGACCCTGATCAAGGAACTGCAACGCCTCAAAAAGCTCAGGGGCCCCCGGCTGCTCCACATCATCACCACCAAGGGAAAGGGGCTCAAAAAGGCCGAGGAACAACAGGTGGCCTATCACGCGCCGGGGAAGTTCGACAAAGTCACCGGGGAACGGATTCAGGACACAGAGGGGGAACAGCCCCCAAAATACCAGGATGTTTTTGGACTCAGCTTGGTGGAGTTGGCACGGGACAACCCCAAAATCGTGGGGATCACCCCGGCCATGCCCACGGGAAGCTCCTTGAAGTTCATGATGGATCTGATGCCGGAACGCGCCTTTGACGTGGGCATAGCGGAACAGCACGCCCTCACCCTGGCCGCAGGGATGGCCACCCAGGGTCTGATCCCCTTCTGCAACATCTATTCCACCTTCCTGCAAAGGGCCTACGATCAACTCATACACGATGTGGCCCTACAGGACCTGCCCGTGGTCCTCTGTCTGGACCGTGCAGGCCTGGTGGGCCAGGATGGACCCACCCACCACGGGGCCTTCGATATCGCCTTTCTCAGGTGCATTCCCAATATGACCATCTTTTCCCCCATGGACGAGATGGAGCTCCGAAACATCATGTACACGGCCCAGCTTGGGCTTCAAGGGCCCTTGGCCATACGCTACCCAAGGGGAAGGGGTCTTAACCTCGAATGGAAAAATGAATTCATGCCCGTGGAATTGGGCAAAGGGCGCTGCCTGCGCAAGGGGGACAAGGTGGCGGTTCTCAGTTTTGGACCCTTGGGCAATACGGTGGAACGGGCCATTTCCAAACTGTCCCGGCCCGAGGGAGTGGGACATTACGACATGCGTTTTGCAAAACCCTTGGACAAAAGCCTAATGGATATTATTTTTGAGGGCCATCAGCGGATCATCACCATTGAGGATGGCTGCAGGATCGGGGGTTTTGGGACAGCGGTCCTGGAATACGCCAATGAAAAGGGATGGCCCGGACCGATCGAGATCCTCGGGATCCCGGACCATTTTGTGCAGCAGGGCACCCTGGAGCAGACCCATAAGTTGGCCGGAATTGATTTCGATTCCCTATTTTCAACACTTCAATCCAATTTGAAGCAATGCGAATAATTTGTTTTATAGTTCTATTCCTGGGCCTTTCCCTTACGGCGGAAGCACAGAGAAACCGGCTCAAGGTCTTTGAACCGGACAGTACGGAAAACGGTTTTCAGGTGGTGCGGATCAAGGATGTCAAGCTCAAGTATTTGACCCGCTCCGCAAGGCTTACAGACCCCAGAACGGTATTGAACAGGGTCAAACCCTTGAACAAATGGTACAAACGCTTTAAGCCCACCTCCTTTTGGGACAAGGTGAACGAGTTCGGCCTGAACATCAACGAGGTTTCCTTTGTGAACTGGAACGCCGGGGGGGACAATTCCGTTTCCGCCATGGCCAGGCTGCGTTTTGCGCGCAACTATAAGTTCCGTTACCTGAACTGGGACAACGAGGCCCAGCTGCGTTACGGCCTCAACGCCCAGGAAGGCAGAAAACTCCGGAAGACCGACGACCAACTTCGGTTGTCCTCCACGATCAGTTTCAGGAAGGACACCATCACCAGTTGGTATTATTCGGTCAAGGCCGATTTCAATACACAATTCTCGAACGGGTTCAAATATCCGGACCGGGAAACCCCCATCTCCAGGTTCATGGCCCCGGGCTACTTCTTTCTCGGTACGGGGATTTCCTATATCCCGCCCCAGGACAAGTTCAACCTCTATATTTCCCCATTGACCATGAAAGCAACCTTTGTCCTGGACGAGGCATTGTCGAACCAGGGTTCCTTTGGGGTAACGGCAGGGGAACACACCTTTATGGAGCTCGGTTTTTTGATCACCAATACCTGGGAAAGGCAGATTGCCAAAAACGTATCGATGAAGCACAGGATCAACCTCTACACCGATTATGTGCAGAGTTTTGGCAATATCGATGTGGATTGGGAAGTGAACCTCAACCTCAAGGTCAACGAGTACATCAACGCCAACATAGGCACCCATATCATCTTTGACGACGATATCAAATTCGATGAGATCGTGGCCGAGGACGGGACCCAGATCCATCCGGGCAGTTCCAGGATCCAGTTCAAGCAATTGTTGGGCGTGGGACTGTTGTACAATTTTTAAACGGCCCTCCCGGTGAGTTTGGCATGGATGTGCACTGCCGCACTGTCCGAAAGACTGGCCACAAAGCAACTGGTATCCAACATTATTTTATAGATGCTTCCCGTGCTGTTGCGGTACATTTGCGGCAGGCTCTTGATCAACAGCCTGTCGTAATTCGTGGCCCGGCCTTCCTTGGCATTGATCAGGGCGCCGGTGTACATCTCCAAGAGATCGGAGATGATCCGATAACCGGCCAGTTCCTTGTCCACCACTTCAGGGGACTGATAGATCTTGTCCACACTAAGGGCGATGATGTCATCGATCTGTGCCGAATACCTGCCCTTTTCCAACAGGGCAGTGGAAAATTCCCCCTTTAAAATGGAATCCTCATGGTCAACAAAGACCTCAACGGCATCCCGGATCAGGGTATTTATGGCCAAGGCCCTGAGGTAACTCAAACGGTCACTGGTATTGGCCATGGCATGGTACTTTTTGGTGTTGATGCTGTCCTTGACCAGTTTGATCAGGTATTCCAGGGCGTATTCCTCGGGGACCAGCCCCATATTGATCCCATCCTCAAAATCTATGATGGTATAACAAATGTCGTCGGCCGCCTCCACCAAATAGGTCAATGGATGCCGGCAAAATCCCCCTTTTGGGCCGGAAGGGTTCGGGGCCAGTCCAAGTTCCCCTGCCAATTCCAGGAAAAATTCCCTTTCGGACTGAAAATAGCCGAATTTTTTGTCCGCGACATGATCGGAGGGTTTTTTCGGCAGAGACGCTTTGGGGTATTTCGTAAAGGCGCCCAAGGTGGCATAGCTCAATCTCAATCCCCCGGGGACCCCGTCCCTGGTTTGGGTCAACAATTTGAATCCGTTGGCATTGCCCTCAAAATCGACCAGGTCCCGGTACTGGGACTCCATAAGCTTGTCCCGGAATTTCAGTCCTTGCCCCTGTGAAAAGTAGTTTCCAATGGCCTTTTCCCCACTGTGTCCGAAGGGCGGGTTCCCAATATCATGGGCCAGGGAGGCAGCGGCCACAATGGCGCCTATGTCATTGAAATGGTGTCCCAATTCCTTCGATAAATGGGGGTACTTGGAAATCAATTGTTGTCCGGCGGCACGGCCCAGGCTCCTCCCCACCACGGATACTTCCAGGCTATGGGTCAGGCGGGTGTGTACAAAATTCTTCCGGGATCCCACACTGATGGGCAGGGGCACCACCTGGGTCTTGTCCTGCAGGCTTCTGAAGGCCGAGGAGAAAATGATGCGGTCGTAATCCACCTCAAATCCCAATCGGGTCTCATCCTGATCCCTTCGCATTCGCTTTTGAGTGTCCCCGTAACGCCTTAAGGAGAGTAAGTTTTCCCAGTCCATATTCCAGTGTTGGCGCAAGATAGGCGAAACTTTTAAAATACGCCAAGTCGGGTTTTATCGGGGAAGGACATTTCACCCATTGGCTGGAAAAACATTCTAAGCTTTAGCCCAAAAAAGGCCCAAAATGGATATACTCTGCCCTTTAAAAGCTATCTTGTATCCAAATTCATGGTTGGGGAATCCGGTTGGACCGTCCTGGATTGAAGAAAGGGAGGGGTACAGGACTTTCCCCGGCCGTGGGGGACCAATTCAAAAAAATAACCTTAAGATAACCTTTGGGTGTGGCATTCTCAGGATATTTGAAAAATTTTTTTGAACGTTGACCTATGGACAATATTTACTTCCTGATGTTGGTGGCGCTCGCCATTTTGGCCGTTGCCGATTTGGTGGTCGGGGTGAGCAATGATGCGGTGAACTTTCTCAACTCCGCCTTGGGGTCCAAAGCGCTTTCCTTCCGTACCATTTTGATCGTGGCCAGTGTGGGGGTTGCCTGTGGGGCCATTTTTTCAAGTGGACTGATGGAAGTGGCCAGAAAGGGGATCTTCAACCCCGGGGAATTCTATTTTGACGAGATCATGTTCATTTTCATGGCGGTGATGATCACGGACATCCTCTTGTTGGACTTTTTCAATACCCTGGGCATGCCCACTTCCACCACGGTGTCCATCGTGTTCGAACTCCTGGGGGCCGCAGTGACCATGGCCCTGATCAAGATTGCGGCTGACAACGGACAATTTGTTGGGTTCATCAACTATATCAACTATCAAAATGCCATCGAAATCGTAGTGGGCATTCTTTCCTCCGTGGTGATCGCCTTTACCATAGGATTGCTGGTTCAATGGATCGCAAGGCTCATTTTATCCTATGATTTTGAGAAAAGGCCAAAAATCGTAGGAGCTGTATTTGGTGGGATCGCCCTGACTTCCATAGTTTACTTTATCCTGATCAAGGGCATAGGCGGAACTCCCTATGCCGACCATACCTATGACCTTATCGGGGGAATGACCATTCAGTCGTTTCTGGAAGAAAGGGTCTATGGGGTGCTGCTTGCCAATTTTGTCTTTTGGACCCTGCTTTCCTACACCCTAATGGTCCTTGCCAGGATAAACATATATAAATTGATCATCGGAGTCGGGACCTTTTCCCTGGCACTGGCCTTTGCCGGGAACGACCTGGTCAATTTCATAGGGGTTCCCATTGCCGCCATGCAGGCCTACCAGGCCTGGGTCGGTTCCGGGATACCCGCCGAGGAGTTCGGGATGGGAATCCTTGCCGCCGAGGTGGAGACCCCCACTATACTTTTGTTCATCACGGGACTGGTCATGGTGGCGACCCTATGGTTTTCCAAAAGGGCATTTTACGTCACCGATACGGAGATCAACCTTGCACGCGAGGGAGAGGCAAAGGAAAAGTTCCAGCCCAATTATCTCTCCAGGAGCGTCGTTCGCTTCACTATAGGGCTTTCCAGATGGTTTTCATCCATGGCCCCTCCCAAGGTCAGGAACAAGGTAAATGAGCGGTTCAAAAAACCGGTCATCACCCTATCCAGGGACAAGGTCCTTGAACTGCCCGCGTTCGATTTGGTCCGGGCCTGTGTGAACCTGATGGTAGCCAGCATCCTCATTTCCATTGCAACCTCCCAAAAACTGCCCCTTTCCACCACCTATGTGACCTTTATGGTCGCCATGGGATCCTCCCTGGCGGACAGGGCCTGGGATGCGGAAAGTGCCGTCTATCGGGTGGCCGGGGTATTCAATGTGATCGCAGGCTGGTTCAGTACCGCTTTCATTGCCTTTATCGCCGCCGGTACCACCTTGGCCCTGATCAGTTTTGGCAAGGGAGCGGCCATATCCGTGCTCTTGATCGTGGCCATCCTACTTTTGGCAAGGAATTATTTGGCCTATAACAAAAAGACCAAGGAATTCAAGGTGGAGGATCGCCTGAGAAGAGCGGAAAGCCGTTCCATACAAGGGGTGATCGAGGAAAGTGCCACCAACATTGCCAATGCGGTGGCCCGCAGTAAGAAAATCTATACCAATTCCATCAACGGTCTGGCCAAACAAGACCTCAACTCCCTGAAAAAGAATAAAAAACAAGGGGATAAACTGGCTGCCGAGATCGAGGATCTCAGGGAGCACACCTTCTATTTTATCAAGAACCTGGAGGAGGCCCATATCGGTGCCAGTAATTTTTACATCAATGCGATGGGCCACCTGACCGACATCTCCCAATCCCTTGAGTACATTGGAAAAGTGAGCCATAAACACGTTCAAAACAACCATAAAAAATTAAAGTACAACCAGATCAAGGAACTCAAGGAAATCGATCAAAGGCTGGAAGATATATTTGACAAGACCAAATCGGTCTTTGATGAGAAGGCCTTTGCCAAGATCGGTCCCATACTGGATTCCAAACAGGATCTGTTCGAACTGGTATCCCAGAAGATAGACAAACAGGTCTCCAGGACCAGGACCGAGGAATCCAGCCCCAAGAACACCACCCTGTATTTCTCCCTCTTGTTGGAGACCCGGGACCTGATGACCGCCATGATGAACCTGTTGGAGATGTACTATCAGGAATACGACGGTTCAGGGGGTGCGGCAAAGCCCTTGGAAAAGAAATAAAGACGTACCTTTTACGGCATAAAAACAACCGTAGATGCCCGTCCATGGCCCTCAATGCCCTCCACGGTCCCGATCGGACCGTGGATTGGCCTTTATCCCGTTCCTTTTGCTTTTTGCGATCCCATTGCAATCCCCCGTACTTGCCCAAAGTGAAAAGGACTGGATGCTGGGACCCTTTGAGCGGGGCGACCGGGCCCGTCCCATACTACAAAAGGATTCCCTTTCGGTCTTTCGGGATCCCATTTTAAACCGGGACGTCCATTGGGAATCCATGGCCACCTTCAACCCGGCCGCCATCCTGAGGAACGACAGCATCTTTGTGCTGTACCGGGCCGAGGAGAAATTGGGGGAACGGGAAATCGGGGGGCATCGCTCCAGGATCGGCATGGCGGTCTCCCCTGACGGAATCCGGTACCACAAAAGGGCCGCTCCCATATTTTACCCAGATCGGGATGACCAAAAACCGAACGAATGGCCCGGGGGTGTGGAGGATCCCAGGATCGTGGAGACCGAGGGGGGCCTGTACGTGATGACCTATACCCAATGGAACCGCAAACTGCCCCAATTGGCCGTGGCCACCTCCAGGGACTTGATCCATTGGGAAAAACACGGTCCCGCATTCCAAGGGTATCGGGAGGGGCTCTATCATAAATCAGAGACCAAGTCCGGGGCCATTGTGACCCGGCTTGGGGACGGGAGACTTGTCGCGGCCAAGATCCGGGGCAAGTATTGGATGTACTACGGGGTGCCCCATATTTGGCTGGCCAGTTCCGACAACCTTGTGGATTGGGTGCCCTTGGAGACCCATGAGGGGAAGCCCGCAGCGGTCCTGGGCCCCAGACCGGGATATTTTGATTCCTGGTTGGTGGAGGCAGGCCCCCCGCCGCTGTTGACCGAGGATGGGATCGTATTGCTCTACAATGCCGGAAACTCCCAAGAAATCGGACTGGAGGAGCTGGGCAACCGCGTCTATACGGGGGGGCAGGCCCTATTCGACGCCGAGGAACCCTGGAAATTGTTGGATCGCAGCGATGGGCCCTTCATCCAACCGGAACTTCCCTTTGAGAAATCCGGACAATACCCCGAGGGCACCACCTTTTTGGAAGGGCTCGTTTGGTTCAGGGGACAGTGGCATCTGTACTACGGGACTGCGGACTCCATGGTCGGGCTGGTGCGGTCCAAAAAGTAGGCTAGTCCCTATAGAAGTTCATTTCATCCATATACTTCCATACCTCCACGGGGAGCAGCGGCCTGATGTTCTTTCCCTGGCGATGGGCCTTGCGAATGAAGGTTGAGGATATTTCCACTATGGGGGCATCCACCCTGCGGATCTTTGGATGGTCCTTGAACAGGGCTTCCACCTCCCCTTGGGAAACCCTGGGATAGACCTGTATGGAATACAGTTCCAAGATGCTTTGGTAGTTCTTCCATTTGTGCAGCCCCTTGAGGTTGTCCTCCCCCATGATCAGGGTGAATTGATGCCCTTCGGGGTATTTCTCCTCCAAATGCACCAGGGTATCGATGGTATAGTTGGGCTGGGGCAGATCGAACTCAATCTTGCTCCCCTTGAGTTTGGGATAGTCCTGTAGGGCCTCGCTGACCATTCGATAGCGGTGGTGGTCGTCCAATATTGACTTTTTTTTCTTGAAGGGGCTTTGGGGGGTGATCACGAACCAGACCTCGTCCAGGTCCGAAAACTCCACAAAATGGTTGGCGATGATCAAATGGCCGATATGGATCGGATTGAAGGTCCCGAAGAAAAGGCCCACCTGCTTCATCCCTCCCCCTTTTTCCCGGGCTTGGCCCCAACGAAATCGGCCACCAGACGATGGGCCTCCTCCAGGGCTTGGTCCAGATCGTAGTTTTTGATGATCTTGTCGAATTGGGGGGCCGTGGCCAATTCCACCGAGGCCTTGGCGATCCTCATATTGATCTTGTCATCACTTTCGGTGCTGCGCTTCTTGAGACGGATCTTCAATTCGTCCACCGAAGGGGGCTTTACAAAGACGGCCAGGGTCCTCTCGGGGAATTTCTTCTTGATCCTCAGGCCCCCGACCACATCGATGTCAAAGATCACGTTCTTGCCCTCGGCCCAGAGGCGTTCCACCTCAGATTTCAGGGTGCCGTAGAAATTGTCCCTATAAACTTCCTCCCATTCCAAAAAATCCTCCTGTTTGATATGCCTTTTAAAGTCAGAAATGGACATGAAATAGTAATTCTCCCCATGTTTTTCCTTCCCCCTTCGCGGCCGGGAAGTGGCGGAAATCGAAAAGGCCAGATTGAGTTCGGGCTGCTGAAGAAGATGCCTGACAATGGTGGTCTTCCCACTGCCCGAGGGGGCCGAAAATATGATGAGTTTGCCTCCTTCCATCACAGTACATTGAGCATTTGTTCCTTGATCTTTTCCAGTTCGTCCTTCATCTGCACCACCAGCTGCTGCATGGGGGCGTAATTGGCCTTGGACCCTATGGTATTGATCTCCCTGCCGATTTCCTGGACGATAAAGCCCAGTTTCTTCCCATTGGAGTCCTTGGACTTCATGCTGTTTTCAAAATAGTCCAGGTGGTTGGCCAGGCGCACCTTCTCCTCGGTGATGTCATACTTTTCAAGATAATAGATCAATTCCTGTTCAAAACGGTTGGCATCGAGCTCCACCTTGAGCTCCGCAACCGCCCGCTCCAGACGCTCCCTCACCATGGCCAAACGTTGGGTGTCCATCTTTTGGACCTGCCCTAAAAGATCGTTCAGGCCTTCCAAACGCTGTTTGAACTCCCCTTCGAGCACCTGTCCTTCCGAACTCCTGAAACTGACCATCTCCGAAAGGGCCTCTTCCATGGCCTCTTTGATCGTCTTGTATTCCGTGGAGTCGATCTCGTCCCGTTCCGTTTTGAGCACGTCGGGCATGCGCAGGGCCAGCTCCAACAATTTCAATTCATCCCCCTGGGCGATCTGGGCCAATTGTTCCATATACTTTTTGACCACCCCCCCGTTTATCTCGGCAGTGGTCTCCTCCCCGGTAATCTCCACATACAGGCTGAAATCCACCTTCCC
The DNA here is from genome assembly GCA_937911965.1 of uncultured Allomuricauda sp. Taxonomy (GTDB): domain Bacteria; phylum Bacteroidota; class Bacteroidia; order Flavobacteriales; family Flavobacteriaceae; genus Flagellimonas. The sequence goes on from CALDPL010000030.1 coordinate 12,956, forward strand.
TCCAGGGCATCCGCGATCATCTTTCGTAGTTCCAGCTCCTTTTCCCTATAGGTCTGCGGCAATCTGGCATTGATGTCCAGGGTCTTGCTGTTGAGGGATTTTAGCTCAATGGTGATTTTTTTGGAGGGAAGTTGAACAATGCTCTTCCCGTAGCCTGTCATGGATTGGATCATATGGCTGCAATGAAAATTTTGCCAAAGGTAAGAAAATAGGCCTTGGCACCGCAACCGGTGGTCCCCGGTGGGAAAAAGGGAGCCCTAAAGCTCCCTGATCCAAATATTTCTGAAAGAGACCCTGCTGTTGTCCCTGTGGTCCTGCAATCTGATGGGGGCCTTTCCGTGGGGTGGATTCTTGGGCCAGCCGATATAGGGCGTGGTCCCCATGATCTCCACATGGTCCTGCACCAATACCCCGTTGTGGAGCAGGGTAATGGTCCCCGAGCGTACCTTCTGTCCCTTTTCAAATACCGGGGCGTGGTAGATGATGTCGTAGCTGTTCCATTGCCCGGTGGGAACCGATGCCATGGCCAGGGGAATATGCTGTTTGTACACCGAAGCCACCTGTCCGTTCACATAGGTATCGTTGTCGTTGTTGTCCAAAATCTGGATTTCATAACGGTTGGCGAGAAAGACCCCGCTGTTGCCCCTGCTCTGGTCCCGTCCCCGTACCTCGGCAGGGGACCGCCATTCCAAGTGGAGCTGGATGCTGCCAAAGTTCCCTTTGGTCTGTATATCCCCACTGCCGTCCTTTACCGTCATGCTGCCGTCCGCGTTCAGGGTCCATTTCGAGGCCGTACTGTCCACGGAAGAGATCCATTGGTCCATGTCCTTTCCGTCAAAGAGCACTATGGCATCGCTGGGTGGGGCCGCATTCTGGCCCGGGACCACCCTGGGAGGCCGCGGTTGATGGACCTCCGTGGCCTCAGGCTTTGTGGGTTCCGTTTCCTGGGCCAGGGCCCAGGGACCCAACAGGATCCCCAGGGCCAAAACGGTACATTTGAAGGCCGACATATTATAGTTCCTTGATCCTTATGTTCCTAAAGGACACCTTGTCCCCGTGGTCCTGCACCCCGAGTTTCCCGGTCCTAAAGGCCCCAAACCCTTCCCAATCGGCGAACTTGGATTGGGATACCATTTCATCCCAAGCGGGTCCGTGTACCGGGAATTCGACGATTTTTACCCCGTTGAGCTTCACATGTCCCTGGTTGGCATTGTGGTCGATCATCAATTCCACCGCATTCCATTGGCCGGCCGGATTGACGGCCGCCTCACTGGGGGGCACCATATCGTACAGGGCCCCGGCCAAGCGGTTGCTGCCGTTCTTGGCATCGGGATGGCGCTCATCGTCCAAGACCTGGATCTCGGGCCCGGTCTGGTAGGGCTGTCCAAACTTTTCATCTTCCCGTATCCCCCAGAAGATCCCACTGTTCCCCCCTTCGGCAATGTTCCATTCCAATTCGAGCACAAAATTGGTGAACTCCCTGTCGGTGACCAAATTGTAGTTGCTGCCCTCGGGCCGCTCCGTCGGGGGGGTGAACACCATGGCCCCGGCTTCAAGGGACCAGGGGGCCGTGACCTCCCCTCCGTTGTAAAAATGCCAGCCGTCAAAGGAAGAGCCGTCAAAGAGGACGGTCCATTCGCTCTCCTGGGAGGTGAGCTCCGTCGATTCTTGCCCTTGGGCCTGTGGTTCGGCATCCGTATCGGGATTTTGTCCCTTACCCTTGCATCCGATGACCGCGAGTACCAAAATAAATCCGATTGCTTTTTTCATTTGTTCTTGGTTTTAGTTTTTTATGGGTTCCTGGGCATTGTTGGTCCGTGAACGGCCCTTTGCTACAATCCCAAAATATTCTTTAGTTTCTCCGAATCGGTCTCCCCGCCCGCAAAATCATCAAAGGTCTTGGTGGTGGCCTCGATGATATGGTCGCTGATGAACCGGGCCCCTTCCCGGGCCCCCTGCTCGGGACTCTTGATGCAGCATTCCCATTCCATCACCGCCCAGACATCACAGCCGTACTGGGTCAATTTGGAAAATATGGTCTTGAAATCCACCTGTCCGTCCCCAGGGGAACGGTACCTGCCGGCCCGGTCCCCCCAATCGTTGTAGCCTCCGAAGGCCCCTTTCTTTCCGGTGGGGTTGAACTCTGAATCCTTCACATGAAAGGCCTTGATGAATTCGTGGTAGTGGTCGATATAGGCGATATAGTCCAATTGTTGCAGTACGAAATGACTGGGGTCGTAGAGGATGTTCACCCTTTTGTGGTTGCCGGTGGCCTCCAAAAAGCGTTCAAAGGTGTCCCCGTCGTGCAGGTCCTCCCCGGGATGGATCTCATAACAGACATCCACTCCCTGTTCATCGAAATGGTCCAATATGGGCAACCAGCGCTTGGCCAGTTCCGCAAAGCCCATTTCCACCAGACCGGGAGGCCTTTGGGGCCAGGGGTGGGCCGTATGCCAAAGTAGGGAACCCGAAAAGGTCGCATGGGCCTTGAGCCCCAACCTCCTGCTGGCTGTACCGGCTTTTTTTACGGTTTCAATGGCCCATTGGGTCCGCTCCTTGGGCTTGCCCTTGAGGGCATCCGGGGCGAAATTGTCGAACATCAGGTCGAAGGCGGGGTGCACGGCCACCAACTGCCCCTGCAGGTGGGTGGACAGCTCGGTGATCTCCAGGCCATGTCCCTGGATCCTCCCCTTGAGTTCATCACAGTAGTCCTGGCTTTCGGCCGCCAGATCCAGATCCATCAGGAAGGGGACCGAAGTGGGGATCTGAATGCCCTTATAACCCAGGTCCGAGGCCCAGGAGCAGATTCCATCCAGGGAATTGAAAGGGGCCTTTTCATCCACGAATTGGGCCAAAAAAACGGCAGGTCCTTTTATTGTCTTCATCAAAAATTGGTTTTAGGTTGTTCGAAATCCCGACCCATTTGGGATTTTAAATCTATATTTAACAAAAAAATCAATGCTGTCCCCAGCTTTAATACAAAGACCTAAATATAGGAATTCACTAACAATTTGAAGCGCATTACGACTTAAATACTGCCTATGGAAAACGCCTCTGCCCGAAATCTTTGGGGCGACTTTTTGGACGCCCATCTCGAATTTGCCTCCCTCCCGGCCCCCAAGGTCATCCACTTGTACGACAACCAAACCGATGCCGATGCCGCGGTGGACCTCATCTGTCGTGAAACAAAAAGGGCCAGGACCCGTTCCCTTAAGGGCATCCAACTGCGGCACGAAAAATTGCCCCAGATCGGGGATTTTTATGTGGTCACCGATTGGCAGGGCAAGGCCCGGGCGGTGATCAGGACCACCTCGGTCAAACTGATCCCCTATTTTGCCGTCCGCGACGACCATGCCCGCTTGGAAGGGGATGGGGACAAGAGTCTTTCCCATTGGAAAAAAATCCATTGGGAGTACCTGGAACGGGAACTTTCCGCCTTTGGTGCCCAACCTTCCGAGAGTATGATCATGGTATTCGAGGCCTTTGAACTGCACTTTAAAAATTAAGGCCTAATCCTCCATGTCCACCCAAATGTTCCCCTGTTTATGGGAACTCACGGTGTTCTCGATAAAATTCATTCCGCGCAGCCCGTCCAGGACCGTGGGAAACTCCCCGGGGTCATGGGCCTCCCCGCGTATGGCCCTGGCCACCCCCAAATAGATGTTGGCCATGGAATCAAAGATGCCCTCCGGATGTCCCGGGGGAAGTTTGGTCCCGTCCAGGGACAGCCTTGAATTGTAGGCATGGCCGGGTTTGTAGACCTGCAGGGGCTCCGGATCGTTCAACCTATAGAGGTAATTCGGGTTTTCCTGTTCCCATTTGAGCCCTCCCTTTTGTCCATAAATGGCCATGGAAAAGTTGTTTTCCTCCCCGGTGGCGACCTGACTGGCACGGATCACCCCCTTGACGTTGGTGTCCATTCGGATCAGGACGGTGCCGTCCATGTCCATTTGGTTGTCATCGTACATATAGTTGAAGTCGCTGAGCAGGGAACGCACTTTTAGACCGGTGGTGTACTCGACCATGTTGAAGGCGTGTACCCCGATGTCCCCCATGCAGGAACTGATCCCCGCTTTCTTGGGGTCCAACCTCCAAACGGTGGATCTTTTTTCCTTGTCGTGGATGATCGGGTTCATCCAGCCCTGGTAATATTGGGCATCGACCTTGTGCACCTTTCCTATGGCCCCCGCCTTGATCATTTCGCGCATTTGGCGCACCATGGGATATCCGGTATAGGTATGGGTCAGGGCAAAGACCTTTCCCGAGGCCTCAACGGCCTCATTCAATATCACCGCCTCTTCATAGGTGGTGGTCATGGGCTTTTCACAGATGACGTGGAAGCCGTTGTCCAACAGTTTCTTGGCCATTGGAAAATGCAGGAAATTGGGGGTCAGGATGGAACAGACCTGAATCCTCTTGTCCTCGGGGAGCTTGAGTTCTTCTTCTATGAGCACCTCATAGTCCCTGTAGACCCGATCGGTGGGGATGTCGATCTTTCGTGCAAATTCCAAACTTTCCTGATGGTCGGGGTTGAATACGGCCCCGACGACCTCATAATTGTCATTGATCTGGGAAGCTGCCCGGTGCAGGATCCCTATCAGGGAATCCCCTCCTCCTCCAAGAATCCCAAGTCTAATCTTTTTCGGCATGTTCTCTTTTCTTAAGGTTTTGTATTTGTGATTAAAATAATTCTTGTCCAAGGGACCCCTTAGGCCTTGTACTCCACTTTTTCATTCTTGAACAGCAGGGTGAACAGCAAGGCCACCACCAGGGCAAAGCCCGCCGGGTAGATCCATATCCTCTCCCATAGGTGACCGCCATCCTCCAGAAGGAAGGCATCGGTGATCTTTCCGGCCACCCAGAATCCGATGAGCATCCCCACCCCATAGGTGGCCAGGGTGATCAGCCCCTGGGCGGAACTCTTGTATTTTTCCCCCGCCTTGGAATCCGTATAGATCTGTCCGGAGACAAAGAAGAAATCGTAGCAAATCCCGTGCAGGGCAATCCCTGTGATCAACATGAACATCAATTCCCCGGTATCCCCGTAGGCAAAGAGCAGGTAGCGGACCGTCCAGGCGATCATGCCCGCCAATATGGTCTTTTTAAAACCGAACTTTTTGAAAAAATAGGGCAACAACAGCATGAACAGCACTTCCGACCCCTGTCCTATGGTCATCAACCCGGTCGGGTTCTCCACCCCGGCCTCGGCAAGGAAGGGGGCTGCGTTCTGATAATAGAAGGCCAAGGGGATGCAGATCAAGACCGAAGAGATGAAAAACAGCAGGAAATTGCGGTCCTTGAGCAGTTTGAGGGCGTCCAGGCCCAAGAGTTCGGACAGGTTCACCTTTTCCTTGCGGTCCACCTTGGGCGGGGTCTTGGGCAGGCTGAAACTGAACAGTCCCAAAACGGCCGATGCCACGGCGGTCATCAGGAACATGTTTTTCATCATCCCGGCCTCCCGGGCCTCTGGGGAATCCCAGAAGAAGACATAACTGATCAAAAGTCCGGAAACGATCCATCCGATGGTCCCGAACACCCGGACCAGGGAGAACTCCTTGGCCGGATCGGTCATTTGGTTGAAGGAAACCGAATTCACCAAGGCCAGGGTGGGCATATACAGGATCATATAGATCAGCACATAGGGGTAAAAGGTGGCAAAATCGGTGGTCTGGTACATCAGGTACATCAGTCCCGCCCCGAGCAAATGCAGGATGCCCAAGATCCGTTCGGCATTGATATAGCGGTCCGCGATCAGGCCGATGACAAAGGGTGCCAGAATGGCTCCCCAGGACTGGGTTGAAAAGGCCATGGCACTCTGTGCCCCGGTGGCCTCCAGGTTATGGTTTAGAAAAATGCCCAGGGATACGAACCAACCGCCCCAGATAAAGAACTCAAGGAACATCATAAAGGACAATTGGAATTTGGTGGTCGTGTTCATATGGAAGTTTATTAAGTCAAAGTTTAGGTTCCCAAATATAGGGTTTGTGTCAGCGTTTATAAAATATGTAATCCAGGGGAAGTGGAGCGGTCCCCGAGGCCCGGAGTTCCATCATCAATTGCCCCCTGTGGTGGGTGGAATGGTTGATGATGTGGAACAGTATGTCCCGCAATTCATTGGAAAAGGTCCTGCCCTGGCTGTTGGTGTATTCCACCCTTTTTTGAAAATTTTCGGTATTGGTGATCAATTCAAAGGAGGCGCGTTGGTTCCCATAGTGCATCTCCTCCCACTTTTCAAGGGGATGCACATCCCATACCCCGTGGATCTCGGCCTCCCCCAACATCCTTTGGTTCCAGATATGGTGGGAATTGAGGATGTGGCTGAACAGCCTCTGGCAATTGGGGGGCAGCGGGTCCATGTCCCCAAACTGTTGGATCATGGTCCTGTTGCCGTGGAAATTGTAATCGAAGAGTTGCTGTAGAAATCCCTTCATGGCCCTTTTGTGCGGGTTTTATTGCCCCAATACTTTTTCCAGGAGTTTTTTGGTCGCCAGGATGCCCTCCTCCTCGCTGAGGCGGCTTCCCTCGTATTCCACCCCCACATATCCGTTGTAGCCCGCATCGATCACGATGTCCATGATCCTTTGATAATCCATTTGGGTCTCGTTCCCCTCGGCATCAAAATCGTAGGATTTGGCACTGACCCCTTTCGCATAGGGCATCAGCTCCTCCATTCCCTTGTATTTATCGTATTCTTCCAAGCAATTGGATTCGTAATAGGAGCCGTCCGCCCTCTTGATACAGAAATTGCCAAAATCGGGAAGGGTGCCGCAGTTGTCCATGTCGACCTGCTCCATGACCTCGGCCAAAAGTGCGGCATTGGAGGAAGGTCCCCCGTGATTTTCCACGATGATGTTGATGTTCTTGTCCTTGGCGTAGGTGGAGAGTTGGACCAGGCCGTCCACCGAGGCGGGCACCCAGACCTCAGGGTCCATGCTCCCGTTGAGATTGACCCGTATGGAATGGCATCCCAAGTCCGCGGCGGCATCCACCCATTTGAAATGGTTTTCCACCGCGGCCTTGCGCTCAGCGGCATCCGGGGCGGCCAGGTCTCCCTGTCCGTCCACCATGATCAATACGTTCTCAAGCCCGTGCTTTTCGCTCTCGGCCTTGCTGCGGTCCACAAAATTTTTCATGGCCTCTTCCGAGAAATTGGCGGCCTCCAGTTCCTTATAATACAGCCCGCTCACATATTCCAGCCCCTCAAAGCCCCAGGCCTTGGCCTTTTCGGCAAAGGTGTAGGGGTCGATCCCGTCGTTGAAGATCATTTTGTGCATGGACCATTGGGCCAGGGAGAGTTTCAACTGGGGTTCGGACCGCACTTCGGCCAATTCCCCGCTTGGGACCCCCTCTGTTTTATCCCCTTTGGCACCCTGTTTGCAGGACCCCATTCCCAGGATCGATACCGCCATCAGGGCAAAAATGAATTTCTGTACTAAACTTCTTCTGATCATATCCTTAAGTTGAAAGATTGCAACAGAATTCAAAAACTATAACGTTATAGTAGTGAATTCCCAATAAACATAGGGATTAAATGTAGAAAATTAATTTAATAATTAATACATTTAGCAAATAAACAATCCGAATAAATGAGTAAATTTTATTACAACCAGGAGCGTGATTCCTATGATGCAATCGTTGTGGGAACGGGCATCAGCGGGGGTTGGGCCGCCAAGGAACTGTGCGAGAATGGACTCAAGACCTTGGTCTTGGAACGCGGTCCCATGGTCAAACACCGGGAGGACTACCCCACGGCCAATTTGGATCCCTGGGATTTCCCAAATGGCGGACGTGCCACCCGTGAAGAAATGGCACAACAGCAGAAACAGGCCAGGACCGGGTATACGGTCAATGCCGAATCCAAGCATTGGTTCGTCAACGACCTGCAGCATCCCTATAACGAGACCAAGCGTTTTGATTGGATGCGGGGCTACCATGTGGGCGGCCGATCCATCATGTGGGGACGGCACAGCTACCGCTGGAGCGACATCGATTTTGAGGCCAACAAAAGGGAAGGGATCGCCGTGGACTGGCCGGTGCGATACAAGGACATTGCCCCTTGGTACGACAAGGTGGAACAATATATAGGGGTGTCCGGGGAATCCCTGGGCCTGCCCCAACTGCCGGATGGGCAGTTTGAGCCCATGATGGAACTGAACTGTGTTGAAGATTACGTACGGGGCAAGGTGGCCGAGCATTTCGGGGGCCGGGTAATCACCGCCGGAAGGGTGGCACACATCAACAGTGACCGAAAATTTGAAGGGGATGGCCGATCGCGCTGCCAATACAGGAACCGCTGCATCAGGGGATGTCCCTTTGGTGCCTATTTCAGCAGTGTGTCCTCCACCCTGCCCGCCGCGGAGCGCACGGGCAATATGACCCTTAGACCGGATTCCATCGTCCACGAGATCATCTATGACCCCAACACCAAAAAGGCGACCGGGGTCAAGGTCATCGACCGGGAGACCAAGGAGGAATTTGAGTTCAAGGCCAAGGTCATTTTCCTATGTGCCTCGGCCCTTGCGTCCACCTCCATTTTGATGCAGTCCAGGTCGGACCGCTTCCCCGATGGACTGGGCAATGATTCCGGGGAATTGGGACACAACATCATGGACCACCACTTTTTGGTGGGGGCCAGCGGCAAGTTCGACGGATTTGACGACAAATACTACAAGGGCAGAAAACCCAATGGGATCTATATCCCCAGGTTCAGGAACCTGGGCGGGGATTCCGATATGAAGGACTTTACCAGGGGCTATGGCTACCAGGGCGGTGCCGGCCGGGGCGATTACGAGGAATTGGTGGCCGAGGCCGCTTACGGGAAAGCCTATAAGGAAGCCGTCCTCACCCCAGGGGGCTGGTCCATGAACATGTTGGCCTTCGGGGAAATCCTTCCCTATCACGACAACAAGATGACCCTGGACTACGACAAGAAGGACCAATGGGGGCTCCCCACGATCACCTTCGATGCCGAAATCAGGCAGAACGAGCTCAATATGCGCAAGGATATGCAGGATCAGGCCGTACAGATGTTGGAAAAGGCGGGGGCACGGGACATTACCCCCTACGACAACACCTATGCCCTGGGCCTTGGAATCCACGAGATGGGGACCGCCCGTATGGGAAGGGATCCCAAGACCTCGGTGGTGAACGCCCACAACCAGGTGCACAGCTGTAAAAATGTCTATGTCACCGACGGGGCCTTTATGACCTCGGCCAGCTGTGTGAACCCATCGCTGAGCTATATGGCATTTACTGCAAGGGCCGCAAACCACGCCGCCCAGGAATTCAAAAATGGAACTATCTAATGGAAAGAAGATCTGCACTTAAGAATATGGGATTGGCCTTTGGTTATGCCGTGGCCACCCCCACCCTCTTGGGACTGCTCCAAAGCTGTAAGGACAAGGCGCCCTATGCCGAGTGGGTGCCGGATTTCCTGGAACCCGATCAAGGCTACGCCCTGGCAAAGACCCTGGATGTGATCCTGCCCAAGACCGAAACCCCTTCGGCCACCGAGGTGAACGTCCACAGCTTTATCGATACCTTTTTGGATCAGGTAATGCCCTTGAAGGATCGGGATTTTGTCATGATGCGCATGGAGAAATTCTACGACAAGGCCTTGGCCGATTCCGGCAAGGAAAGCATCAGGGACCTGGAGCCCGAGGATTTGGAACCCATCCTGGCGGCCAGCCTCAAAAAATTCACCCCCCAGGAGGAAGAAAGCCATTTTAAGGCCATCCTGGAATACCGCATGGCCGTGGAAAAGGATGGGCAGGCCACCCTGGACGATGAAATCTCCCGGATATCCTTTGCCACTGAACTGAGGAGCCTGGCCACCTGGGCCTACAAATCCTCCGAATACGTCGGAGAAGAGGTCCTGGCCTATCTGCCCATACCCGGGGAATACCTCCCCTGTGAGGACCTGGAAGAATTGACCCAGGGCAGGGCTTGGTCCCTCTAGGGGCCACTGGCTTTACAATAATAGGGACCCCCATTTTACATGGGGGTTTTTTTCATCCCAAATTTTCATGCCCCAATCCATGGGGGATTGTTACTTTTGAGGGGCTTCAAACAGTTTCAATGAAATCCACCAATATAAAATCCGGGGTCAGGGCGGCCTATTTCAGCATGCTCGGCAACCTGTTGCTGGCCGCGATCAAACTGGTTTCGGGCTTCTTGGGAAATTCCCATGCCCTGATCGCCGATGGCATTGAATCGACCACGGACGTTTTCTCCTCCATCTTTGTGCTCCTCGGCTTTAAATACGCCCAACGTCCCCCGGACGAGAACCATCCCTACGGGCATTCCCGGATCGAACCCCTGATCAGCTTTCTGGTAGTGGCCTTTTTGGTCGGGTCGGCCCTGGCCATCGCCTATACGAGCATCGTCAACATCCGGAACCCCCATAAGGTGCCGCAGGCATGGACCTTGGTGGTCCTGGCGGTGATAATTCTCTGGAAGGAGGCCTCGTATCGTTATGTGCTGGCCAAGGCCAAAAAGATTGGAAGTACTTCCCTTAGGGCGGATGCCTGGCACCACAGAAGCGATGCCATCACCTCGGTGACCGCCTTTTTGGGGATTTCCATTGCCCTGCTCCTTGGGGAGGGCTATGAAACTGCGGACGAATGGGCCGCCCTGTTCGCGGCGGGCTTTATCCTCTACAACGCCTACTTTATCTTCAGGCCTGCCCTGGGGGAGATCATGGACGAGCACCTCTATGACGAATTGGTGGGGAAAATCAGGAAAATCGCATCCGGGGTGCGGGGAATCCGGGGTACGGAAAAATGCTTCGTCCGCAAAGCGGGGATGAACTACCTAGTGGAACTCCACGCCATGGTGGATGCCCATATCTCCGTGGAGCAGGGACATCATCTGGCCCATGAACTGCAACGGGAAATACAGCAAAGGATCCCTGAAATATCCCATATCACGATCCATGTCGAGCCCTTCCATTGACGGGTCTTGGGAGCAGGTTTCGGTCAAGCCAAAAAAAGACCAAAGGATATGTAACACACGCTTTGGTCTCTCGGTAATCCGGTCGGTTTTCTATTTGGATAATTATCAAATAGTGGTACGGCTACCCCCCATAAGACCTTTGACGGTCCCTTTCCTTTGTGATAGGTAGTTCCCCCTAACCTATATTGCAAATGGGGAACCCGGCCAAACAGGGATCAATGGTGCAAGCGGCTTCTATGAACAAGAGGTTGACTGCTTTGACCGTACCACTATTTGATAATTCAATACCATTAAGAGCTTCCTATGGGCACTGCTATTTGTTTGCCAGTACATGTGCCAATTGTGGGGGCACTTCGACAGTTTTGGGTTCCGTAAGGGCGGCAACCACCAAAGCGACCACCAAAATAAGGAACAGAACTACACATTTTCTCATCACAGCTTGGTTTAACGGGTCATTTGATTTTTGACAGGGCCAAGATAAAAACAATTGAAACCGATTCGACAGGGGATGTATAAACGGTATCGTTTTGTGTATGGATGGTTTTCCCTTCGACAAGTGGTCCCAAAAGTCCGTTCAAATCCAAGAAAGCGACAATACGCCCATAAAATGAATTTTTATGCCAATTATACGTTCTGGCCCGCCATTGACACATAATTCGAATCCGATAGGAAGATTTAAACTAAATTTGATATAACTAGTATACAAAGCATGCTGAAAGCCGTAATTGTCGATGATGAGATCAAGGCACTGCAGAGCTTGAGTTGGGAATTGACCAACCTGAGCGATGAGGTGGATATCGTGGCATCCTTTACCGATGCCCATCAGGCCTTGGATTACTTGGAGCACAACAGCCCGGACTGTCTATTTTTGGACATTGAGATGCCGGCCATGGACGGATTCCAGTTCATCCGGAATCTAAAGAACCACGACTTCCCCGTGGTCATCACCACGGCCTACAACCAATATGCCCTGCAGGCCCTCAAGAACGAGGCCATCGATTATCTTTTGAAGCCGATCGATTCCGACGACCTTAGGCTCACCATCGCCAAGATCAAGAAATTCAACGCCAAGAACATGACAGTGGAACGCTTGGAAAAAATCCTGCTCAACCACCATTCCGACTCGCACAACAAGAAGATCACCATTGGTACCGATGGCAAATTGGTCTTCCTCAACAGTGACGATATCCTCTATGCGGAATCCGATGGGAATTACAGTACCATCTTTTTGGTCGATGGCCAAAAGATCCTTTTGACCAAAAAATTGAAGGATGTGAATGCCCTTTTGCCGGAAAACAGCTTCTTTAGGATCCACAATTCGTATATTATCAATCTCAACAAGATAAAGGAATTTTTTAAAACCGACGGATATGTGATTTTGGAATCCAATGATAGGATACCCGTCTCCCGGCAAAAGAAATCCGATTTTTTGGATATGCTGTAACCCTCCGACCGATCTGTGCCCATAGAAACGACCAAATACTTCGAATTCCTCCTTCGGGTACTGCCATCGGGCCTGCTCCTTCTGTTTTTGGCACTTGGGGGCCCTGCACTTTACGCCCAGCGCATTCCCCAAGGGTTCAAGGAGAAGGCCAATGTACTTGTCAAGATGAAGCCCAAAACCTATGGCTCCCTGGACCGGGAACTCCAGGAGGCAAAACAGGACACCAGCCTGCTCAGGTACTTTGCCAAGCTCAGTGGCGAGCACGATTATTTGGAGGGACAGGCCTTTGCCCTGAACCAATTGGGGTCCAAATACAGGAACATCTCCCAGTTCCAAAAGTCCGCGGAACTGCACCAAGAGGCCCTTACCCTGTCCGAGGAGGCCAACAATACCGAGTTCAGGGTGCTCAGCCTGAACATGTTGGGAGTGGTCTACCGAAGGACCGATGCGATAAAGACCGCCCTGGACTACAACCAAAGGGCCCTGGAACTGGCGGAACAGGTGGAAAATCCCTCGGTCCACATCAAAAGGAGCATCAATGTGGCCCTCAACGGCATCGGCAACCTCTACCAGACCCTGGAACAGTACGATCTGGCGATCATGCAGTTCAAAAAGGCCCTGAAACTGGAGGAGGAACTTGGCAATAAATTGGGCCTGGCCATCAACCACCAGAACATAGGCCATTGTCTCGAGGAGAAGGGGGACCTGGAAGGGGCCCTTGAAAATTATAGAAAATCCCTGGCCTACAACGAAGAGATAGACTCGGAATACGGCAGCATCATCTGCAAGAACTCCCTGGCACAGATCTACCTCAAGCAAAACATGCCCTATCTGGCCCATGTGCTGTTGGAACCCCTGTTGGAGCCCTCCAAAAGAATCGGGGACAATTTTATAACATCCCTGGTCTATATCAACACCGGTTGGGCCAATACCGAATTGGGCAATTATTCCCTGGCCCACGACCACATTATGGAAGGCCTTGAAATGGCCCAGAACCGGAACATGCCCAGCAATGTGCTCTACGCCTATCAGAAGCTCGCCGAACTGGAAAACACAAGGGGGGACTATAAAAAGGCCCTGGAATACTTCAAAAAGGCGGATCAAGTGGACGCGGAAATCTCCAGTGCCACCAACCTGAGGTATATGAACGATATCATCGTGCGTTACGAGGCGGAAAAAAAGAACAACCAGATTTCGGTCTTGGCCAAGGAAAACGAAATTGTCAGGCTGCGCCTGAAAAAGAACCAGACCACCCTTTTGGTGTCCGCCCTGATCGTGGGGCTGATCTCCTCGATCCTCTATATTCTTTACAGACAGTACCAAAGCAGGAACGAAAAGCGGGTGCTCACCCTGGAACAGAAGATGCTAAGAAGCCAGATGAACCCCCATTTTTTGTTCAACTCCCTGAACTCCATCAAGCTGTACATCATCAATAACGAGCAGAAGAATGCCGTGCACTACCTGAACAAGTTCTCCAAGCTGGTGCGGAAGATCCTGGAGGCCTCTTCCCAGCGGGAGATATCCCTTTCCGAGGAGCTGGAGACCGTGGAACTCTATATGAACATCGAGAACATCCGTTTCAACAATGAAATCGACTTTAGGATCGATGTGGACCGGGACATCAATGTGGAAAACATCAAAATCCCTTCCCTGACCCTTCAGCCCTTTCTGGAAAACTCCCTATGGCACGGACTTTCCCCAAAGGAGGGGGAAAAGAAGATCCACCTTCTGGTCAAAAAAAGGGACAAGGGCCATGTGACCATAGAGATCCAGGACAATGGGGTGGGCCGGCTGGCCGCCGAGACCAACAATGAGAACCGGGTGCTCAAACGAAAGTCGGTGGGCATCCACATCACCAAGGAACGGCTGGCCAATTTTTCAAAGGATTACCTGAACAAGTTCGACCTTTCCCTGGTGGATCTTTTTGACGAAGGGGGAAATCCCAGCGGCACCAAGGTGATCTTGGACCTCCCTACGATTTAAAGTGTTCCTTGGCCACCTCTTCCAGTTCCCGGTACCAGGCAGGCCCGAACTTGCGGATCAGGGCCTCCTTTACGAACCTATAGATCGGCACCTTCAGCTCCGCCCCCAGACGACAGGCCGGATCGCAGATTTCCCAACGGTGGTAGTTGACCGCGGTGAACTCCGAATACTCCCGGATGCGAATGGGATACAGATGGCAGGAAACGGGTTTTTTCCAATCGATGGCACCCGCTTCATGGGCGGCCTCGATCCCGCATTTGGCCACGCCCCCATCGGTATAGATCACATAGGCGCATTCGTTTTGGTCCACCAAGGGGGTCTCCCATTCCCCATCTTCCCCCTTGACATAGGTCCCCTGTTGTTCAATGGCCTTGATCCCTTCGGGCCTCAAAAAAGGTTTTACCCTATCGTAGATATCATTGAGGATCCCGGTCTCCGAATCCTCCACAGGGGCACCGTACTCCCCTCCAACGCAACAAGCCCCCTTGCAGGCGCTGAGGTTGCACACAAAATCCTTTTCCAGGATATCTTCGGACACCAAGGTCCTTCCCAGCTGGAACATAGTGACAATCGATTTAAGGGCAAAGGTAGTCCAAAAAGGAGATTCGGGGATTTTCCCATGGGGATATGGTCCAAAAGTCAATTTTGGACGTAAATTTGCGGTCGAAAATCAATGGACATGAACTTTAGCATAAAGGAAATCGCATCCGCCGGGATGATTTTGTTTGCCGTGATCGATATTCTGGGAAGCATTCCCATCATCATTTCCCTAAGGAGCAAGGTGGGCCACATCCAATCGGGAAAGGCCACCTTGGTGGCGGCCCTGATCATGATCGCCTTTCTCTTTGTGGGGGAGCGGATCCTCTCCCTGATCGGGATCGATGTGAACTCCTTTGCCGTGGCCGGTTCCTTTGTCATTTTCTTCCTGGCCATAGAGATGATCTTGGGGATCACCCTATACAAGGACGATGAACCGGAGACCGCCTCCATCATTCCCGTGGCCTTTCCCCTGATCGCCGGGGCGGGCACCATGACCTCCATCCTGGCCCTAAGGGCGGAATTTCATGTGGAGAACATCATAGTCGCCATTTTAATAAACGTTATCTTTGTGTACCTGGTGCTCAAATCCAGCACCAAGATCGAAAGGGTTTTGGGAAAGAGCGGGCTGAGCGTCCTGCGCAAGGTATTCGGGGTGGTCCTTATGGCCATAGCCATAAAACTTTTTGCCGGCAATATCAACCAACTCTTCGTACACTGAAAATACAGTTGCCATGAACAGAACACTCAGCATCATCCTGGTCCTATTGGCCCTGGGGCTCATCGCTTTCAACCTGACCATGGTGGATTTTGACAATCCATTGCAAGGTGAGAGCACCATTGCCCTTATCGGCATTGTGGCCTCCCTATGTGCCCTGGTCCTCCTGTTGATCTTCAGCGCCTCCAAAAAGGTGGAAAAGGAGCTGGAAAAGTAGGTACTGTCCCCGGTCATTTTGGGAGCAGGGCCCCCAATTGGGACTTCGCCATGGCCAGGGAATCCAATTGCAATACTTTTTTGAGCATGTCGTCGTAGGCCCCTTTGATCTGTGAGGACAGATTGGGTGAGAAGAGCTGTTCGGCCATATTGGCCTTGATATAGGCCTTAATCTTGTCTTCCTGGGCATAGAAGTCCAGGCGCACCTTTCGGTCCAGCACAAATTGGATGAAGTTGTCGAAGAGGATGTCGTCCACTTGGAAGTTTTGCATGAAGTCCCCCTGGCCATAATCCGAATAGCGGGTCCTGTCCTCCTCCAGATGTTCAAAGACAAAACGGTTGAAGAACTCGAAGGTCCCGTCCATGCTCTCGATGGCCTCTTCCTCATTGCTCCCTATGGGAACAAAGACATCGGGAATGATGCCCCCGCCCCCGTAGACCACCTTGCCCTTGGGGGTGACGAACCTCAGGGAATCGGCCACATGGATGCTGTCCGCCGTGAGGAGTTCCCCATTGGTATATCGGTCCATGAACCTGTGGTAATAATCCCGGTTTCCCTCCTTATAGGACCTTTGGATCGAACGTCCCGTGGGGGTATAGTACCTGGAGACCGTCAAACGGACCGCCGATCCATCCCCAAGGTCCATTTCCCGTTGTACCAAGCCCTTCCCAAAGGAGCGCCTGCCCACTATGGTCCCTATATCATTGTCTTGCAGGGCCCCGGCTATGATCTCTGAGGCCGAGGCGGAACGTTCGTTGATCAGCACATAGATGGGCCGGTCCTCGAATCCCCCCTTGTCGGTGGCATAGGCCTTCTTGATCTTCCCGGTTTTGTTCTTGGTGAACAGAATGAGCTTGCCCTCCCCCAGGAATTCATCGGCCAGCTTTTCGGCGATTCCCAGATAGCCTCCCGGATTGTCCCTGAGGTCCAGGACCAGTTTTTCGGCCCCCCTCAGTTTTAGGTTTCCAAGAGCATCCTTGAATTCGGAAAAAGTGGATTCCGCAAAGCGGTTGATCTTGATGTATCCCATGTCGGGACGCAGCATATAGTACCCTTCAACGCTGCGGATCGGAATTCGGTCCCTACGCACCGTGACCTCAAAGCTCCGGTCCTCGGATTTACGGTACACCCTCAAATCGACCTTGGTGCCCACCTTCCCCTTCAGGGTGGAGACCACCTGTTCATTGGATATCCTCTTTCCGTAGAGGGTATCATTGTCCGCCATAAGGATGCGGTCCCCGGGCTTGATCCCCCTAAGGTGGCTCGGACCGTTCTTTATCGCCCGGATTACCGTGATGGTGTCCCTGAACATATAAAAACTGACCCCGATCCCCGCAAAGTCCCCCTTCATGTTCTCGGAGACCTCCTTCATTTCACTTTTGGGGATGTAGACCGAATGGGGATCCAACTTTCCCAGGATATTGTTCACCGTGATATCGACAATGCTGTCGGTATCGACCTCGTCCACGTACTCATAATCGATATAATCGATCAGGCGGTTGAGCTTGTCCTTGTTGGAATTGGTGGAAAACAATTTTTCGGGACCGTCCCTGAAATGGAGTTTTCCCCCGACAAAGACCCCAACGGCCACCGCAAGGGCAAGCAAGGTCGGCCATAAATATCCCTTAATCTTTTTCATAACTTCTGTTGGGCCTTAAACCATTTCCTCCAATTTGGGCAAATGCAGGACTTCCACACCGGCCCGTTGCAAAAATTCCAGGCCGGAATTGTCCTTGTACGCCTTTTGGTACACTACACGTTTTATGCCAGACTGATGGACCAGCTTGCTGCACTCCCTACAGGGGGACATGGTGATGTACAGGGTGGCCCCTTGACAGGATTGGGTGGAGGCGGCCACTTTCAGGATGGCATTGGCCTCGGCATGGAGCACATACCATTTTGTATATCCCTCGTCGTCCTCACAGATGTTCTCAAAACCCGTGGGGGTCCCATTGTATCCATCGGAGATGATCATCCGATCCTTGACGATGATCGCCCCTACCTGCCTTCTCTTGCAATAGGAGAGTTTTCCCCATTCCTGGGCCATCCTGAGATAGGCTTTATCGTACTTTTCCTGTTTTCTCTCCTTCATAAACTCCAATATTTGGGCCAAATCAAATAAATATACCCGCTTTGACAATCCCCTACAACCCTATTCGCTAAATTTTAACGAAGGCCCTTTTTGGAAAACGTCGCACGGGGCAGTGGTATTGTAATGTCCGGGGCCAAAATACATTTCCTTGAAATCTTGCCCCGACAACCCTTGCAGGCCATCCCTCCAAATGTGCTTTTCCAAAGTTCCCTTATGAGATCCCCCGTTCCTTTTGGATGGTCTCATAGGCTTTTTGGACCTCCTTGAATTTTTCCTCGGCCCCTTTTTTTATGGCCTCATCCTGGGTCACCACCTTGTCGGGGTGGTATTTTTTGGCCATTTCCCGATAGGCCTTCTTGACCTGATCGTCCGTGGCGCTTTTATCGATTTCCAAAATCTTGTAGGCATTGTCGGCCGATTTGACGAACATGGCCATGATGCTCTCAAAATCATTGAGGCTTACCCGAAGATAGCCTGCGATTTCCCTTAACTTGGAAATCTCCGCCGCACTGGCCTGCCCGTCGGCCTGGGCGATGCCGAACAAAAAGTGGAGCAATTGCAAGCGGACCGGATATCGGGTTCTCTGTTCCATATACGCACAGATGTGCTGTGCCGATATTTCCCTTTTTTTGTTGATTTCATTGAAGGTCCTGAAAATCGCATTGGCCTTTTCCTTTCCGTAGGTGCGCACAAAGTACTGCCGCACATAGTCCAATTCCCTTTGGCTCACCTGCCCATCGGCCTTGATCACAATGGAGCAAAGGGAAATCAAGTGCAGTTCAAAATCTGCTGCCGATACGGTCTGCTGGCCAAAAAAACCTTGTGCGGGCCGATTGCCACCCAAGCCATCCATCAGGCTTCCCAAAAAAAAGCCCAGTACCGCTCCGGGAAGCCGGAACAAAAAATAGCCAAGAATGGCGGCCACCCATTTGATCATCCTGTGAATTTTTGAAGGTCAAAGATAGGGCTTTGCCAAATAAACCGAACCTTGGCCTTTGTAAAGTGTGGCATGAAAATCCGACAATAGCCTTATCTTTGTATATTAATTAAAATAATACCTATGTATCCCGAAGAATTGGTAAAACCCATGAGAGAGGACCTGGCCGGTGCCGGGTTCGAGGAACTGTATACAGCCCAGGACGTCGAAACGGCCCTAAAGCAGGGAGGGACCACCTTGGTGGTGGTGAATTCCGTATGCGGTTGCGCCGCTGCCAACGCCAGGCCGGCAGCCAAATTGAGCCTGCAACACGATAAGACCCCGGACCACCTTGTGACCGTATTTGCAGGAGTGGACACCGAGGCCGTACAGACGGCCAGGAACCATATGGTCCCCTTCCCCCCATCATCTCCCAGTATGGCCCTGTTCAAGGACGGGGAATTGGTCCATATGATCGAAAGGCACCATATTGAGGGCAGACCTGCAGAGGTCATTGCCGAAAATCTGATGGAGGCCTACAACGAATTCTGTTGATGGCGTGACATACGATATTTTATACACCACCCTTGGGGTGGTTTTTTTATTTTTACACTTTCGAACCCTAAGCGTTTGGCCGTGAAAAAAGTGCTTTCCTATCCCCTCAGCTTGCTTTTTTTCCTTCTTTTTGGACTGGTGTTGGTCCTGTTCCATCCCATCCAATGGCTGTGCCTCAAGTTTTTTGGGTATCATGCGCACAAGGGGAGCGTCTCCATCCTGAACTATCTGATCATGGCCTGCACCCGGGTCCTGGGGACCCGATACAGCTTTGTCAACAAGGTGGATATCCCAAAGGGTAGGCCCTTGATCATCGTGACCAACCACCAAAGCATGTTCGACATCCCGCCAATCATCTGGTATTTGCGCAAACACCACCCCAAATTCGTCAGTAAAAAGGAATTGGGCCGGGGCATCCCCTCGGTCTCCTTTAACCTCAGGCACGGGGAATCCGCCCTGATCGATAGAAAGGACCCCAAACAGGCCATTGCCGAACTCCAAAAACTGGGACGTTATATCGAGGGGACCAACAGGAGCGCCGTGATTTTTCCGGAGGGGACCCGTAGCCGAACGGGAGTCCCCAAACCCTTTAGGACCATGGGACTGAAAGTTTTGATGAAAACGGCGCCCAATGCCCTGATCCTGCCCATCAGCATCAACAACTCCTGGAAATTGCAAGCCTATGGAAAATTCCCCATGGGCCTGGGGGCACACCTTAAGTTTCAAGTGCACCCTCCCATCGAAAACACGGGGAATGCAGAGGAATTGATTGCAGCAGTGGAGGCCCTGGTGGTATCCGGAATCCACAACAGGCCATGAAGGGGGAAGCCTTGATTCGGCGCTGTGCGGAATTTGTGCAGCGGACGCTCAAAAATGCGGAGGGCGGGCACGACTGGTTCCATATCCAAAGGGTGTTCAATACCTCAAAAATGATCTTGCAAGAGGAAACGGCTGCGGATTCTACGGTGGTGAAACTCGCCGCCCTGTTGCACGATATCGCCGACCCAAAATTTCATCAAGGGGATGAATCCATTGGGCCCGCAATGGCCCAACGCTTCCTGGAGGAAGAAGGAGTAAAACGTGAGCTCATCGACCGGGTAGTGGAGATTGTCAAGGGGATGTCCTATCGTAACAGCTTGGACAAAATCCCACGGAAAAACCCCTCCCTGGAATTCCAGATCGTACAGGATGCGGACCGATTGGACGCCATGGGGGCCATAGGCATAGCCCGGGCCTTTTCCTATGGGGGCCACAAGAACCGGGCACTCTACGACCCAAATGTTCCATACAAAAAAGGCATGACCAAAGAGGAATACAAAAACTCCGGGGCACCCACGATCAACCACTTTCATGAAAAACTATTATTGCTCAAGGATGGGATGCACACCAAGGTGGCCAAAAGGATGGCCCTGGAACGGCATGCCTTCATGTTGGAATTCCTGGAACGCTTCCACAGCGAATGGGAAGGAAAATAATCTTCAATCTGATATGGATTTTTGTATCTTGTGGGGGACTTAATCAAACCTTAAACAATGCAAAGAAGAAAGTTCTTAAAAAATGCCGCGGCCGCAACGGCTGCATTTTCCATTGTCCCCAGCCATGTATTGGGCAGGACCCACGTTCCCCCCAGTGATACCCTTTATGTGGGCGCCTTTGGGGTAGGCGGCCGAGGAAACGGGGTAATCCGGGGCCTCAACGATACCGGAAGGGTCAAATTCGTGTCCTTTTGTGATGTGGATGACCGAAGGGCCAAAAGCACATACGAATTATTTCCGACCGTTAAGCGGTACAAGGACTTCAGGAAGGTCTACGACGAGCAACTCAAGGACATCGATGCCATTATGGTGGCCACCCCCGACCATACGCACGCCACCATTGCCCTTCCCTTTATGCGTGAAAAGAAGCATGCCTATGTCGAAAAACCATTGACCCACAATATATATGAAGCCCGACTGATGACCCAAGTGGCGAAGGAACAGGGCATAGTCACCCAAATGGGGAACCAAGGAGCATCCAGCGACGACAGTAGGATCGCCCGGGAATGGGTGGAATCCGGGGTTTTGGGCAAAGTACACACCATTGACTGCTGGACCAACCGGCCGGTATGGCCACAGGGGGTGCCCAAGCCCTCTGAAAAACATAGGATTCCCAAGGAATTGGACTGGGACCTATGGTTGGGACCTGCGGCCATGCGGGATTACAACGAGGCCTACCTACCCTTCAAATGGAGAGGTTTTTGGGACTTTGGCACCGGGGCTTTGGGCGATATGGGCTGCCATATCATGGAAACCCCCTTTTCCGTCCTGGACCTGGGGTATCCCATAGAGGCCGAAGCCAGTTGTACCACGGTCTGGGTGGATGATTTTGTGGAGGCAGACTACAGTCACTCCTGTCCCCCTTCCTCGAAGATCCACCTGAAGTTCGAACACGAAACCCATGGAGACATCGCATTGAACTGGTACGATGGGGGAATCAAGCCCAACCTGCCCGATGAGTTGAAGGACGGGGAGAACATCGGTAATGTCGATGGGGGCACGGTCATCTATGGGGACAAGGGCATTCTGATCTGCGATACCTATTCCAGGAACGCCCGATTGCTCCCTTCCGAGATGATGGATCTCTACAAAACCCCTGCGGCCAAATATCCCAGGGTGCCCGGAAGCATGGACGGCCATATTGCCAACTTTGTGGACGGCTGCCTAAAGGGAGTGCCCACCTCTTCCAATTTTGACAAGGCGGGTCGATTGACCGAAACAGTCCTTATGGGGAACTTGGCGGTTCAGGCCTACCAATACAAGGAATTGAAACCCGGAAAGAAGGCCACCGACTGGGATCCCTACCACTCCCCCGGCAAGAGAAAGCTCTTGTGGGATGGCGAGAACATGAGGATCACCAATTACGAAAAGGCCAACGAGTGGGTCAGCCGGGAATACCGACAAGGCTGGGAATTGAAATAGGTCCTCCTGTCCAAATTGAAAATCAAAAGACCCCAATCCTTGGGGTCTTTTTGCATTTAATGGTCCCACAATGGACTCAGAACAACCGCAATTGTCCATCCTTATGACTTTGGTGGAGTTCGTGGTTCAGGGTGGGGAACACTTTGTCCTTAAAATATTTTTTTCGGGCCAATTGGGCCGTTTGCCGGAGTTGCTGGGCCAAGGGCCCCGAACCCCTATGCCGATGTCCAAATCGGCTTTCATTGAGCCCTCCCCCGTGAAGTTCCTGGATCTGGTGCAGTACCTTATCCGCCCGATCGGGCAAGGCCTTTTTGATCCATTGGGAAAAAATCCGACCTATGGCACCGTTGAGCCGGACCACGGACATCCCAAAGGAAAGGGCCCCTGCATCGGATACCGCCCGGACCATGGGCAGCAGTTCATGGCTGTTGATTCCCGGAATGATGGGGGCCAACATGGCATTCACGGGAATATTGTTCCTGGAGAGTTCCTCAATGGTCCCCAACCTCTTTTGTATTGAGGCCGTCCGGGGCTCCAAGATCCTTCGGGTCCCCTCCGATAGGGAGGTGATCGAGACGTTGACCCCGATCAGGCCATGGGAGGCCAGCTCCCGAAGCAGGTCAAGATCTCTCAGGATCAGGGAATTCTTGGTGATGATCCCCACCGGATGTCGGTACCTTAGGAAGACTTCCAGGCATTTGCGGGTGATGCCAAAACGTTGTTCCGCCGGTTGATAACAATCGGTATTGCCCGAAAGGACTATGGTTTTGGCCTCCCATTTGTTGCTGCGGAT
>CALDPL010000031.1 GCA_937911965.1 uncultured Allomuricauda sp.
TTCCAATAAGGTCAGGCCGGCGGCAAAGGTATGTCCCCCGAACTGCTCCAGGTATTGGGAACAGTCCTCCAGGGCACTGTAGATGTCAAATCCGCGTACCGAACGGGCCGATGCGGCCAGACGGTCCCCGCTCTTGGTAAAGACCAGGGTGGGCCTGTAATAGGTCTCGGTCAGTCGGGCGGCCACGATCCCTATGACCCCTTTGTGCCAATCCTCCTTGAAGACCACGGAACTGAACCGTCCCTCCTCCCCATGTTCCACAATCTGATCCAAGGCCTCTTTGGTGATCTCTTGGTCCAATTCCCTTCGCTCGGTATTGAACCTCTCAATTTCCTCGGCAACCTCCTTGGCCCTTACGGAATCCCTTTCGTTGAGGAGCGCCACGGCATGGGCTCCCTTGTGGATCCTGCCCGCGGCATTGATCCTGGGGGCGATATGGAAAATCAGGTCCCTGAGGTTGAAATCCTTCTTCTTTTTCTTGGACAGTTCCATCAAAGCCCCGATTCCGGTCCTGGGATTGGAATTGATGACCTTCAGGCCAAAATGGGCCAGTACCCGGTTCTCCCCGGTAAGGGGGACCACATCGGCGCCGATCGCAGTGGCCACCAGGTCCAGGTAGGGACGCAGTTCTTCCACCTCCCTGCCCCTTTTGCCGGCCAGGGCCTGTATCAGTTTAAAGCCGACCCCGCACCCACAGAGCTCCTTATAGGGATAGTCGCAGTCCTCCCGCTTGGGGTCCAGAATGGCCACGGCCGGGGGCAGTTCCCCGCCCGGGATATGATGGTCGCAGACAATGACATCCACTCCCTTTTCCTTGGCATAGGCAATCTGCACAAGGGCCTTTATGCCACAGTCCAGGGCTATGACCAGGGAAATATCATTGTCCAGGGCATACTCGACTCCCTGGAACGAAAGTCCATAGCCTTCCAAATATCGATCCGGGATATAGGTATCCACCAAAGAAGGATGGGTTTCCTTCAAAAAGGAGGAGACCAGGGCGACGGAAGTGGTTCCATCCACATCATAATCCCCATAGACCAGGATTCTCTCCTGCTGTCCCAAGGCCCGTTCAATCCGCTCCACGGCACGGTCCATGTCCCGCATCAGGAAGGGATCGTGCAATTGGGAGAGTTCTGGGCGAAAGAAGGTCCTGGCACTTTCGCTGTCCCCAATGCCCCTTTGGAGCAAGAGTTGGGCCAAGACCGGATCCATATTGATCTGCCCGGCCAGCTGTCGGATATCAGACTCCATCGGCCCGGGTTTCAGGCTCCATTGCATTTCATCTGCTTTGCCTGCGACTTTCAATTCCCATCTAACTTTAAGTTCCAAGGATGCATTTTCGGATCTCTTAGGATTTATGGTAGAAAACCTCAATTTCCAATTTGGCAAATCTGCGGAACATTTCCATGACCCCACAATACTTTTCCACGGACAGGTCCACGGCCCTTTGGAGCTTGTCTTCTTTGAGGTTGGAACCGTAAAAATGGTATTCGATCGACACCGAGTCATAATACCGTGGATGTTCCTCGGTCAGTTCGGCCTTGGTCTCGATCCTAAAATCGTCCACTTCCAGTTTCATCTTTTTGATCAAGGAAGCCACGTCCAGGCCGGAACATCCGGCCAGGGCCGACAGCATCAGGGCCTTGGGTCGCAAACCGTCCCCTTCCCCCCCGCTGTCCGGGGACGCATCGATCTTTAGGTCAAGGCCGGAAGGGTTGTTGCTTTCGAAGGCCATTCCCCCCAACCATTTTGTGGTAATATGATCTGCCATGGAATACATCGTTTTGATTTGAATACCTACAAAAATACATTATTTAAACGGCTTCCATCCAAGGATTCCCAAGGTTCAGCGCCCCAAAGCTTTTGAAACACGCCCCTTCAATGCAGGCAATACCTCCTGCTCGAACCAAGGGTTCTTGGCCAGCCAAAAACGGTTTCTGGGAGAGGGATGCGGAAGCACAAAGTATTGGGGAAGATAGGCTTTGAAGTTCCTGACATTTTCCGTGAGGGTGCCCCTTGCCCGGTCCCCCAGATAATACTTCTGGGAATACTGCCCGATCAAGAGGGTCAGGCGCAGTTCGGGCATGCCCGCCAAAAGCCTGCCGTGCCATAGCGGGGCACATTCCGGTCTGGGGGGCAGATCCCCCGACTTGCCCTTGCCGGGATAACAAAAGCCCATGGGAATCAGGGCAAAAAGGCTCGGATCGTAGAACCGATCCCGATCGACCCCCAGCCAATCCCTGAGCTGCCTCCCGCTGGGATCGTCCCAAGGCACCCCACTTTGGTGCACTTTCAACCCGGGCGCCTGCCCGATGATGGCGATCTTGGAATGGGAATCCGCGGCCACAATGGGCCTGGGACCCAGGGGCAGATGCTCCTCACATACCCTGCACGCACGTATTTGGGCCAACAATTCTTCCATATCGAAATCCCGGGCCTGAAACCCAGCTCCTAAGTTTTGTCCTTTCCGGCAACCACAACGACCAACTCCCCTTTGGGCGGGGTCGCCTCAAAGTGTTCCAAAAGCTCCCGAAGGCTACCGCGAAGGGTTTCCCCATAGAGTTTGCTGAGCTCCCTGGAAACGGAGGCCTGTCGGTCTTCCCCGAAATGTTCAACCAATTGGCCCAAAGTCTTGGACAGCCTATGGGGGGATTCATAAAAGACCAGGGTCCGGGATTCCTCCGCCAGCAATTGAAGCCGGGTCAACCGACCTTTTTTGGGCGGCAAAAACCCTTCAAACACAAATCGGTCCGTGGGAAGGCCCGAATTCACCAAGGCGGGGACAAAGGCCGTGGCCCCGGGCAGGCATTCCACCTCCACCCCTGCTTGGACACAGGCCCTGACCAACAAAAATCCGGGATCGGAAATTGCCGGGGTCCCGGCATCGGATATCAGGGCAAAGGTCGCCCCTGCCCGGAGTTTCCCGATCAGGGAATCCAATCGCTTGTGCTCATTGTGCATATGATGGGACTGCAGCGGAGTGTCAATATCAAAGTGTTTTAGCAGTTTGCCACTGGTACGGGTATCCTCGGCCAAAACCAAATCGACTTCCTTGAGCAGCTCCACGGCCCGGAAGGTCATATCCCCAAGATTCCCGATCGGGGTAGGAACCAAATAAAGTTTTCCCATGCTTCAAAGGTAAACCCTTCCCATGGAAAAAGGCAAAAAAGGAATCAGGAAAACCGCCTCTCGATCAAGGCGATCAATCGGGCCTCGTATTCTTCCTTCCGCTCCCAATTGTTGTATTCCGGTTTGACCATATTGTTGATAAAGGCAATGGAACGCTCCTGGCTGTCTATGGTGCCCAATTGGGACAACACCCGGTTGTACTCCTCCACATTGCCGTCGAACAAATGTTTCACAAAGGCCAACTTGTCGTTCAGACCCACTTGAAGGGCCTTCCCCAATCTATCGTTCACGGATTTGGGCCCCGCTCCCTTGGTCGGGGCGGCAGCTCCCTTCTCGTCCTTCAGATACTCGGGTTTGGCCACAAACTCGGTGAAGAGCTGCTCCAGCGCGATCTCGGTGGGCATTTCCGAAACGATGTCCTTGATGGTCTCCATCCCCGGGGTCATGATGTCCTCCTCATGGGGATTGCTTTCGGGCACGGAGGTATTTCCGCTCAATACGGAATTGGCCATTTTCTCAAAACGGCTGGCAATCACATGGGAGGAAACATCCACCTGCACGTCCCCCAATTTATCCTCTATGAACTTCAGCACGGCCAGCCTTTCATATATGCTCCTGGCCTGCCTGTACAAACGATCGATATCGGCATCCTCCCCGGCGGATTGGATCTCTGTGGACAACCGTATCAACTCTTTTCTCAGCTTCTTTATCATCCCAAAACAACTTTTCCATAAAAATAGCACCATTTTCCAAAACCCCTTGCTTACAAAAGGTTAAATTTTAGTCCGGACAAAACCTTTGATTTTTTAGTAGCTTTGCCCCCAGCGCCCAAAGTTTTGGGCAAACCCACAACATCAAGCCCACAAACGGTATGTTTCTCGAAAATACGGTCAACCCCCAGGAACAATTTGGATGGATAGAGGTCATCTGTGGTTCCATGTTCTCGGGCAAGACCGAGGAGCTCATCCGAAGGTTGAAACGTGCCCAGATCGCCAAACAAAGGGTGGAAATCTTCAAGCCCTTGGTGGACGTCCGTTACAATGAGGAAATGGTGGTCTCCCACGACGCCAATGAAATCAGGTCCACCCCGGTCCCGGCCGCGGCCAACATCCGCATCCTGGCCGATGGCTGTGACGTGGTCGGCATAGACGAGGCCCAGTTCTTCGACGATGGGCTGCCCGAGATCGCCGAGCTCCTGGCGGCCGAGGGCTGGGACGAGGAGACCCTCGACGACGCCGCCCGCCCCCGCCCGGATGGTCACAACGGCCT
>CALDPL010000032.1 GCA_937911965.1 uncultured Allomuricauda sp.
TCATCAAAGGGGGTTCCTTCCTCTGCAGCGCCTCCTATTGTGCCAGCTACAGGATTTCCGCCCGTATGGCCACCAGTCCCGATTCGGGCATGGAGCATCTGGGCTTCCGGACGGTGCTGTCCCCAGGTACGGCCCCTTGATCCGAGGGCATCAAAAATCAATGGAAAGTTCGGGGCGCCACCTTTTTTGAGGGTTTCCGAAGTCTTGGAACCCATACTCCGGTCGCCCTCTATTTCTACAAGTGCTCAAAATTGTTAAAGTTTTGAAAGCAATGCTTCCCTTTCTTACATTTGGAAAATATCCAAAAATTAGTAAATATTCCAAACCACAATATGGAATCCACTATTCTCCATTTGGACCTGGACACTTTTTTTGTATCCTGTGAACGCCTGCTGGACAGCCGTTTGGCAAAGCGTCCCATATTGGTCGGGGGGCTGGGAGATCGTGGCGTCGTGGCCGCATGCAGTTATGAGACCCGCCGTTACGGAGTGTATTCCGGGATGTCGATGAAAATTGCCCAAAGGCTGTGTCCACAGGCTGTGGTGATCAAGGGCAATGCCGGGACCTATATGAAGTTCTCGGACAATGTGACCGAGATCGTTCGGGAAGGGGTGCCCGTCTTCGAGAAGGCCAGTGTGGACGAGTTCTATGCCGATCTCTCGGGCATGGACCGTTTCTTTGGATGCTATAAATATGCCTCCGAGCTGCGGCAGCGGATCCTGAGGGAGACCGGACTTCCCATTTCATTTGGATTGTCAAAGAACAAAGTGGTTTCCAAGATGGCCACAGGGGAGGCCAAACCGAACAATCAGATGAAGATTGATTTTGGCTATGAAAAAGAATTCATGGCCCCGCTTTCCATCCGAAAACTCCCTTCCGTCGGGGAGAAGACCTATCAGCTGTTGTCCAATATGGGGGTGACCACCGTAGGGACGGTACAGGAATTGCCCCTGGAAATGATGGAAAGCGCCTTTGGCCTGCATGGCAGGACCATCTGGAAGCGGGCACAGGGATTGGACAATCCTCCTTTGATACCCTTCCACGAACGGAAGTCCATATCCAACGAACGCACATATGGACGGGATACCATCGATATGGTCAAATTGGAAACCACCTTGGTGGCCATGGCCGAGAATCTGGCCTATCAGTTGCGGCGGGCCAATAAAATGACGGGCTGTGTGGGCGTGAAGATACGCTACAGCGATTTCCAGACCCATACCAGACAAAAGCGGATTCCCTATACCAGTGCCGACCACCTGCTCATTCCCTTGGTAAAGGAGCTTTTTGAGACCCTATACCAACGGCGGATGCTCATCCGTCTGGTGGGGGTGAACTACAGCCATATTGTCGGGGGGCATTACCAGATCGACCTGTTCGACGACAATGAGAAGCGGCTGGAACTCTACCGGGCCATGGACAGGGTCCGCAATCGGTTTGGGGAGTCCAGCTTGATGCGGGCCTCTGCCCTGGGGGCCCGTACCATCGGTAGGGGCTCCAATCCCTTTGATGGGGCACCACCCATTCTATTGGCCCACAGAAACCAGTGATGTACCTCAATTGCCACACGTATTACTCCCTGAATTACGGGACCTTTTCCGAGGCCGAACTCTTGGAACTGGCCAAAAAAAACGGGGTGAAGGCTTTGGCCCTGACCGATATCAACAATACGTCGGCCGCCATGAATTTTGTCCGTTTGGCAAAGGAAGAGGGGATAAAGCCCATTGTGGGAATCGATTTCAGAAAGGGCAATGAGCAGCAATTTGTGGGCCTGGCCAAGAACAATGAAGGGTATAGGGAACTCAATGCCTTCCTGTCCGGACATCTCCATTCGGGAAAACCCATAGGCTCCGAGTCCCCCTTTTTTGAAAACGTCTTTATCATCCATCCTTTCGAAAAGGTGCTGAAAGAGCAGCGCATTCATTTTGCCCCCCATGAATATATAGGACTCTCCCTGTCCGAACTCCGTAAACTTCCCTTTTCCAGATATAGGGACTGCCGTGAAAGCTTGGTGCTTCTGCAGCCGGTGAGCTTTAGAAACAAGAGGGACTACAATGCCCATAGGCTGTTGCGTGCCATAGGGCTCAATCTGCTGTTGAGCAAATTGCCCGAATCCGAGCAGGGCAGGGATACCGATAGGATGTGGCCCATCGCGGAATTGGGGGATGTCTTGGAGGATTTTCCGCATATCGGAAAAAACACCCAAAGGCTTTTGGAGGAATGTAGTATTGATTTTGGGTTTGGACGGGAACGGTCAGCCCGGAACCGATCCACTTTTTTGGGTTCTCGGGAAGAGGATTTCCAAAGGTTGCGGGAACTTGCCGAGCAGGGATTGCCCAAGCGCTATGCCCATCCCACGGAGCAGGTCAAAGAGCGGATGGAGAAGGAACTCGGGACCATACGCGAATTGGATTTTGTGTCCTATTTCCTGATCAACCATGATATTGTCTCCTATGCGAGATCCAGGGACTTCCCTTATGTGGGACGGGGGAGTGGGGCCAATTCTTTGGTGGCCTATCTGATTGGGATCACCGATGTGGATCCCGTGGAACTGAACCTGTACTTTGAGCGGTTCATCAACCCTTTCAGGGCCTCTCCCCCCGATTTCGACATTGATTTTTCCACCTGGGACCGGGATGAAATAAGGGAATATATCTTCAAACGGCATGAGCATGTGGCCCTACTGGGCACCTACAATACCTTTAAGTACCGTGCTGCGATCAGGGAGCTGGGCAAGGTCTTTGGACTTCCCAAGGAGGAAATCGATAGGCTGGCCTTGGGCCGTTTCATGAACCAGGCCCTGGATGAACTCTCCAAACTGGTATTGAAGTATGCCACTTATATCCACGGGATGCCCAACTATATCGGGGTCCATCCCTCGGGCATCCTGATCCTGGATGCACCGGCCCACTGTTTTTCGGCCACCAGTTTGCCCCCCATAGGGTTCCCGACGGTACAATTCGATATGATCGTTGCGGAGGATGTGGGAATCTTCAAATTTGACATTCTGGGACAACGGGGCCTGGCCAAGATCAAGGAGGCCGTTTCCATTGTAAAACAGAACCGGCCGGAAGCATTTTTACGGGACCTGGAGGAGGTGGAGGTCCTGAAACGGGACCCCAACATCAACCGACTCTTGAGCGAGGGCAGGGCCATTGGGGCCTATTATGTCGAATCCCCGGCCATGCGGGGGCTGATGAAAAAATTAAGGACCCATGA
>CALDPL010000033.1 GCA_937911965.1 uncultured Allomuricauda sp.
AAAGGCCTATGAATTTGGAGAAATTCAAGGTAAGATCTTCCGTGAAACCTCCGATCAAGGGACTGATCGTCTTTGTGCCACCGTGGATTTGAAATGGCAGTACGGCAATTACAGTCCCCTTATTGTCAATTGGTTCCAAAATTTGTTTGATTGATCTATCTAAGATACAAAAGATTGTCGTTCATATATATACCGATCATCGATGCTTTTGGACCAGAGGGGAATCCCAAAGATCCAAGGCGGTGGAATTCCCGCAATCGACTTGTCCAATGCGATTACTTGCCCGCCTTCAAAACTTTTGAGAGCTTTTCTTGGACCAGCTTCTCCATGACCCCGTACCCTTCCTTGGTCAGATGTACCCCATCAGTGGTATACTCCACGGGGAGCCCGTTTCGGGCATCGGCCATGGGGGTAAAATAATCCAGATAGGGCACCCCCTCTTCCGCGGCCATGGTCTTGAGCATGCCGTTGAGTTGTGGGATTTTCACATTGGGCCGTTTCCCCGGTCTCCAGGGATAGTCATAGGCGGGCAGGACCGAACAAACGATGGGGAGGATGTCGTTGGCCTTGGCCAGTTCGACCATGGAGAGGATATTGTCCCGGATCTGTTCCAGGGTCATGGGCCCGGTGTTTCCCGCAATATCGTTGGTACCGGCCAGTATCAGCACGGCCTTGGGCTCCAGATCGATCACATCCTGCCTGAAGCGCAACAACATCTGAGGCGTGGTCTGTCCCCCAATGCCCCTGTTGACATAGGGATTGGAATCAAAATATTCGGGGCTTGCCCCGATCCAACCTTCGGTGATGGAATTTCCCATGAACACCACCCGAGGTCCATCGGGTGCAGGGTCGCCCAAAAGGGCGTTCTCCTGTTTGTATTTCTCCAAATTGGGCCAATCCTGGGCCTGGGAAACCGTGGGTGTGAACCACCCAAACCATGATGCCATAAACAAAATTGTATACCGTGATTTCAAAACGTTATTTTAATTAAAAGTAAGGGATTCCAAATTAAGGAAAAAAGCGGTGTGAAAAATAGTTTCCACACCGCTCCATTGTGCTTGCGCGTTTTAAAATTCAATATTTGGCGCTCTTCCCCTTGGCCTGGGTCCTCAGGATAAAGGCCCGGATATCCTCGTTGGAGGTCTTTAGGTCCTCCTTCCTGAGGTACATCATATGACCGGAGCGGTATCCCTTGAACTCCATGCGGTCCTTCATCCTGCCGCTGGGGTCGATCTGTGACATGGTGTACTTGGCCGCAAAATAGGTACAGGCCCCGTCGTAGTATCCGGATTGCACCAAGACATTCAGATAGGGGTTCTGTGCCATGGCCTGGCGAAGGTTGTCCCTGACATTATCGTTTTCATTGTCCCAAGGGTGCACGGGCCCGAACATATTGTACTTGATGTCCGTCTTGAACCCCAATTCCCCTTGAAGGTAGTGGTTGATGGCCGGGGTAAAGCTGTGCAGCCAGGAAGTCAACTCCGCGGAGTAGTCCGGCCGGGTACCGGCGAGTTGCCTGTCGATTCCCAGGTAGCGGCTGTCCAGCCTGCCGATATTGTATCCCCCTTTTTCCTTCAAAAGTACCTTCCAGAAATAATTGGTGGGTACATCCAGGTTATGGTCCAGGATGTCCTGCTCGGACAGTCCGGAATAATAGGCCATTTTCTTGGCGATGGCCCTGCGCTCGGCCTCTGGGATAAAGCCTCCCTTGGCCAATGCCGGAAGTAGCTCCTCAATGGTGAACTTTTCGGCACCCGGCAAAATCTCCAAAAGGTCCTTGCCTTGGAGTTCAGCGGGCAATACTTTGTGGTACCAGGCCGCGGCCGTATAGTAGGGCAGGTTCAGGGCACTGGAGACCGGATCGTTGTCCCTGAAGACCTTGTAGTCGGCAGGGGAGACCATGATGACCCCATTGAGGTACATCCACTGTTGGTTTTGCAGGGCCAGGGAGAGTCCCATCACCCGGGTGCCCCCATAGCTTTCCCCTATGATGTATTTGGGCGAGTTCCATCGGCCGTTCCTGGTCACAAAAGTGTTGAGCCATTCGGCCAGGTACTTGGTATCTGCATTGATGCCGAAAAATTTTTTGCGGTCCACTTCCTTCCCCGTCTCCGGAATGGTCCTGGAGTACCCGGTGTTGACCGGGTTCACGTAGACGATATCGGTCACGTCCAGTACGGAATAGGGGTTTTCTTTGACCCCATAGGGTTGTACGGGATAGCCCTCGTCATCGATCTTCAAGATCCTGGGGCCGGTATAGGCCAGGTGCATCCAAACCGATGCGGATCCGGGGCCGCCGTTGAAGGAAATCAACAGGGGGCGGGAATCCCGGTCCTTGACGTCGTTCCTGGTATAATAGGTATAATGCAGGGAGGCGATGGGCTCTCCCAGTTCATCCCAGACGGGTTGGGTGCCGGTGACCGCGGTATAGTTGATCCGACTGCCGTTGATCGTCACGGCATGTTGGGTGGTCACCGTGGTATCCACGGGCAATTCCCTTTTCTGGGCAAATACGAAGGTCGTGCATAGGAGCAGTCCTAGAAAATAAAGATTTTTCATTTTTGGAGATTAATTGAGTTAATTGGTATTGGGGTTAAATGTAAGGCCTTTGGGTATTCTTATAGTGTTAAAGGATTTGTAAAATCAACACTTCATCTCCCAAGTTTTGCCCCGAAGGCCATCAGAATCTTTCAAATACCCCAAGTCCAAAGAGGGCAAAGTCGTATTTCACAGGATCCCCAACATCCATTGCCCTTAGGGCCTGGTCCAGTTCCGCCAGGGCCTTGGCATCATTTTGTCGCCTTGCCAACAGCCCCAGTTTCCGGGCCACGTTTCCCGAATGCACATCCAGGGGGCAGGAGAGTTTTGCCGGGGCAATTCCCTTCCACAGTCCCAGATCGACCCCCCTGCCATCCCGGCGGACCATCCAACGCAAAAACATATTGATGCGTTTTGCCGCGGAACCCTTAAGGGGATCCGATAGGTGTTTTGTGCACCGGGCGGGATGGGGCAGTTCGAAAAAGATTTCCTTGAACCTCGAAATGGTCCCCTGCATGGAATCCGCGCCCTGATGTTTGGTGAAAATGGTCTCCAACCCACCGTGGACCCGGTAAATGTTCCCAAGACTTTCAATAAAGTACACCAGGTCCCCACCGTTGAAGGTCCTGTGCACGAAGGGGAGCAAGGCTTTGAGGTCCCCGGGGCCGTGTCCCAACACAAAGTCATGGGGGGCATGGTCCAGGAGCTCCATCATTCTTGTGGCGTTTGCGATGATG
>CALDPL010000034.1 GCA_937911965.1 uncultured Allomuricauda sp.
GGTCAAATCCGGTGCTATTTTCAGCAGAATGGGCTTGCGCTTTTCTTTCGAATTATTTCTATTTTGAAGTGTTTGCAGTAAATCCGTCAACGGCTTCTTTTCCTGCAACGCGCGAAGGTTTGGCGTGTTCGGGGAGCTGACGTTTACCACAAAATAGTCCACATGCTCGAAGAGTGCCTCGAAACAGATCAGATAATCCTTGATTGCATCCGCATTGGAGGTGAGCTTGTTCTTCCCAATGTTTCCCCCAACGATCACCCTATGGCGTTTCTTCAATTGTTCGGCGGCCTCGAACACCCCCTTGTTGTTAAATCCCATACGGTTTATGATGGCCTTGTCCCGCAACAGCCGGAACAATCGCTTTTTGGGATTTCCGGGCTGTGGCTTGGGGGTCACCGTACCAATCTCTACAAATCCAAATCCAAAATCCGCAAATTCGTTATAGCGCTTGGCATCCTTGTCAAAACCTGCCGCCAAGCCCACCGGGTTCTTGAACTTCAGGCCAAAAATCTCCCGTTCCAAACTTGGTTCGGCCAGGACAAAGGCCTTTCGAAAAATGTGGTTCAACCCAATTTTGGAGAAAATCCCAAGGGACCAAAAAGTAAATCGGTGGGCCGTTTCCGGATCGAGAAGGAATAGGATCGGGCGGATTAGGGTCTTGTACATGAAACTCGATTAAAAAAACAAAAATAAAAACTATTGTACGGGAACTTTGTTATTCGCTCATCTTTCGTCCACCGACCTGTTTATATGGATGGGACGCAGGGAGAGCCGACCGCAAAGTTCCACATAATATCGATATTGCCTGTCATTGAAGATTTGCAGCAAGCGCCTGTCCATCATCCGAATGTTTTGTTCCATACTGTCCAAGATGGCCCTATAGGCCACGGAAACCTTCAACAGCTCATCGGGGGGGCTCGCTTGGTTCTTCCCGATCAGGCGTTCGGCCTTGTCCCTGAGATAGTCGTTTCGGATCCTGAGTTCGGCAGTCCAATTTTTCAGTTTTTCCCTCTGCGTTTCGTTCAATTGGAACACCTCTGCTATGGTTTCCCCATCCGGTCCGCCCACCCCAAGCACACAATCCACCTGGGCCCGACAGCATAGGACCGAAAACAAAACAAGACAAATCACTGACCTTCTCAAGGGGATTGGGCTTTATTATCGAAAGATACTTTTTTCTACGGTCCGTTTTGTAAATTGACGATTGAATATGCATTATTTTTGACCAAAGACCCGACATGGAAAAACTATTGTCACGATTTTTGGATTACGTGACCATCGATACCCAAAGCGATCCCTATTCCAAAAGCTGCCCAAGCACCGAAACCCAATGGAAACTGGCCAAGAAACTGGTAATGGAACTCCACCAAATCGGAATGCAGGAAGTCTCTATTGACGAACACGCCTATATCATGGCCACCCTGCCGTCCAATATGGACAAAAAGGTCCCCACCATCGGCTTTATCGCCCATATGGACACCTCCCCCGACTTTTCCGGGAAAAATGTGAAACCCAAGGTCGTGGAAAATTACGATGGAAAGGACATTGTGCTCAACAAATCCAAAAATATTCTGCTATCCCCCGATTACTTTGAGGATCTGTTACAGTACCAGGGGCAGACCCTGATCACAACCGATGGGACCACCCTCTTGGGAGCGGACGACAAGGCGGGCATAGCCGAGATCGTCACGGCCATGGAATATTTGATACAGCATCCCGAGATCAAGCATGGAAAA
>CALDPL010000035.1 GCA_937911965.1 uncultured Allomuricauda sp.
AAATAGGGCTTGAGCTTGGGATGTTCCACCACCTGCCCGATCAATCGTTCCATCTCCCCCGATTCCTGTTCCGACAAATGGCCTTCGTGGACCAGCTCGAGCAATACCCTGGGGAGCTCCCCGGCCGTTTGTATCCTGCTCAGGGCCAAATGGATCAGGTTGCCCAGGGCAATGGCCCGCATCCCGTCCTGTTCCCACAGCCTTCCGGTCCTTGTGGAAATGACAAAGCGCGGGTCGTCCTTTGGGCGGGTGATATAGGGAATGTCCCCGGCCCGTGGCCCGGTTTCCCCTTCGTGCCCCTGGGGACTGGGCGGACTCCCAATGCTGTAGACCCCTTCCCCTTGGGCGGGGATGCCCCGCTGCTGCAGGTACCATTCGAAAAGGTGGGCATAGGAGGCGGTTTCCCCCAGGGTCCTGGGTTTCTTTCCTTTTTCGGTGATGATGTACAGGCCCAATACGGGACGGGTCAGGGCCACATAGAGGATGTTTATCGCGTCCAATACGGACTTATGTTCCTCTTCCAGGTGACATTCGGCGACCCCATCCCCATAGAGCAAAAGATCTTTTTTGTTGTTGACCAGCAGTTCCTCCAGGCCCAACTCGGCCTCCAGGGGCCCGGCGGGCACCCAGAGTTTGTCGCCGCCCCCCCTTCGTTCGTTCAGGGAGGTATTGGCAAAGGGAAAGATCACAAAGGGGAATTCCAGGCCCTTGGCCTTGTGCACGGTCATGATCCTCACGGCATCCAGCCCATCGGGGGCGGCGATGGAAAGGGATTCCTTTTTGGCCTCCCAATACTTCAAAAAGGTATGCACCCCGGGTCCCTGTGTTTTTTCGATATCCAGGACCTGGTCCATCAAAAACAGGATATGGGCGACGGAACCCTCAGCCAGATTGAACCGTACGATGGCATGTTCCAGAATGTTGAAGGTGGATTCCCCCTTGAGCCCTTGTATTTTAAAACCGTACTCCCGTGAAAGCAGCCGATCGATCTGCCGTAGGTGTTCCTCGATGAACCCGTGCCGGTCCCCCCGTCCCTTGGACAGGAACAACAGGACCCGGTATATGGCCATGGGGTCCCATTGGCTGTTGAAGAGCTGGAGGATGGAAATCAAGAAATCCACCTTTTCATCCGAGGCGAGCAACAGGGCCTCGGATGAAATGATGGGGATTTCCCTTTGGGCCAGAAAGTCGGCCAGCAGCCTTCCATTTTTGTTTTTGCGTACCAGGATGCAGATGTCCCCATGGGCATATCCCCGATCCAGGATTTCTGTTATGGCCCCCAGGGTCGCTTCACAATAGGCCTCGGTCCGTTCATTTCCATCCTCCTCCAGAAAGGTCAGTTGTACATGACCCCCGGGCCTGTTTGTGGTCTTTTGGTGGGAATCCCTTAAAAAGAGGTCCCTATAGGCCGGGTGCTCCAGAACAGGGGCAATGCTTTGGAAGAAATCGTTGTTGAATTCCACGATCTGGTCCCGGCTCCTCCAATTGGATTCCAGGGAATTGATCTGGGGTTCCACCACAAAGGGATGGGATTCGCCGTTGATCAGGTCCAAGAGCCCTTCCGCCCTTCCGCCCCGCCAACGGTAGATGGCCTGTTTGACATCCCCCACCAGGAACAGGGAGCCGAGCTGCCCGTTCCCCATCTCCCCCTCCAGGGCATTGGCGATCAAGGGACGCAGGTTGTCCCATTGCATCTTGGAAGTGTCCTGGAACTCATCAATAAAATAGTGGCGGTATTTTTCACCCATCCGCTCATAGATGAAGGGCACGGGCTGCCCCTTGATTTCCTTGGACAGAATGCGGTTCAGGGAGGAGATGGGAATCACGTCCCTCTGGAGTTCGATGTTCTTGATTTCCCGGGAAATTTCGTTCATAAGGGTCATGGGCAGGATGTTCCCATAAACGTTTTTCAGGAAGTCCATGCGGCAAACCAATTGCTTGATCTCCCGGAATTCCCTTAGGAGAAGGGCGGACAGATCGCCGGCGTCCCGAGGGTCCTTGGCATAAAGGATTTTTCCGTTCTCCAGGTTTGTTTCCAGTTTGGTACCATAAAGTGCCCCGGGTCGGGTCTCCCCTTCGACAATCTTGATAAAGTGATTGGGCAGGTATCCACCTGGGAAATCCCCGTGTTCAAAGCCATGGGCCTGGATTGTTTGCAGCGCCCTTTCGGCCCCTTCCACAATTCTGGGCCGTAGGGCCTCCATTCCCCTTGCCAATTTGTCCTGAATGGCCTTGAAGTCCCCGATGCCCATGGAGCGTAGGGGTTCCAGGTGCTCCCAGTGGTTTTCCTGAAAGAGCAGTTTGCCCATTTGCATCAGGTCATAGGCTATGTCCCAGCTTTTGTCCTGGTCCAATTTTTCCAGGGAGAAATCCACCAAGACCCGGGTGAGCCCCACATCACTGCCGGCCCGGTCCAACAATCGGCCCACGGCTTCCCCGAGGATGAGGTCCAGATCCAGTTCCACCTCGAAGTTCTGGGAGAGTTGGAGGTCCCTGGCAAAGGTCCTTACGATTTTATGGTTGAACTTGTCTATGGTGGAAATCTCAAAGAAGGAATAGTTGTGCAGAATTCGTTTCAGCACTTCTTCGGAGCGTTGGCGCAGCTCGTCCCCACTGAGGGACAGCTCCCGGCACAACTCCCGAAAGAGGGGTTCCACCCGCTTGGGAAGCTCCTGCTGGGCAAAGGCATGGAGGTTGTCCATGATCCGGGATTTCATTTCATCCACGGCCTTGTTGGTGAAGGTGAGGGCCAGGATCTGCCGAAACTTGTTCGGGGAACTGTTGGCAAGCAGCAACTTGATATAGGCCTTGGCCAGGGCATAGGTCTTGCCCGATCCTGCCGAAGCGCTGTATATTTTGAAATTGGAAACCTCCAAGGAAAATATTTTTGTCGCAATTTAAGGATTCCCCATCTTAACTTAATATTGATTTACTGGATTATGTCTGTTAAAAGCCGTAATTTTACGGGAACCGAGTATTAACAATTAAATACATTGATTATGGCTTTTGAATTACCAAAATTACCCTATGCCTATGATGCGTTGGAACCCCATATAGATGCCAGGACCATGGAGATCCACCACGGCAAACACCATGGCGGTTACACCGCCAATCTGAACAAGGCCATTGAAGGCACCGCCTTGGACGGAAAGGACATTCACGACATACTTTCCAATCTGGATATGTCCAATGGGGCCGTGCGCAACAATGGCGGCGGCTTTTACAACCACTCCCTCTTTTGGGAGATCCTGTCCCCAAATGGGGGGGGGAAGCCCAGTGGGGAATTGGCCTCGGCCATCGATGCAGCCTTTGGCTCCTTTGACGGTTTCAAGGAAAAGTTCGCGGCCGCGGCCGCGACCCGTTTTGGGTCGGGATGGGCATGGCTTTGCGTCCACAAGGGCGGAAAGCTGGAAATCTGTTCCACCCCCAACCAGGACAACCCCCTAATGCCGAATTCGGGTTGTGAAGGCTATCCCATTCTCGGATTGGATGTTTGGGAACATGCCTATTACCTGAACTATCAAAACAGGAGGCCGGATTATATCTCCGCCTTCTTCAATTTGATCGATTGGGAAAAAGTTGCCAAAAACTACGGCGACCACAAATAATTGAACCCAATATACAGGGAAGGAAAGTCGGGTACTCGGTATCCGGCTTTTTTTGTTTGCATAAAGCGAGGAAATAGAAAAGGGTGGAGAAGTCTCCACCCTTTTCGTCCCAAATCTTACCATAAACTTAACCTACTTATGCTATGGCGGCACTAAAATACTGGGATTGTGTTAAATAACAAAGGGTTTTGAAAAAATATTTACGCTTTGTGGAAAAAAAGAATTGTGCAGTTCGTCGATAATATGGATAATACCTTGGCATTCAAACATAAAGAAGGCGGAGCACGCTCCGCCTTCTTTCCCCAAATCTTACCATGAACTTAACCTACTTATGCTATGGTCCTCCAAATGTAAGCCAAGGGCTCCCCGACCGCATAAGTTTTTGGACGAAACTCCCCAAAATGGGTTGAAGTGTACGCCCTGTGGATACAGCGCACCACAGCAAAGGAAAAGGATTACAATACATGCTTATTTCGGCCCAGCATTCTGTATGTTCCCCCATGGTTTCATTGGGGTGTTTTGATTGAGGTTTTTGGATTATGGGATTTTTTGCCCTTGTACGATTTGTTGAACAATGTCTTCAAGATTGAACCAAACATGCGGCATATGGTGCAAGAGGAACAGAATTAGCACATATTTTGAAAAGTGCGATGTACTTCGAGGTGTCGATTTATTTAGGTTCCCTTGGCTTCGATAGTTAATTGTTTACCTACCTATAATTTAATTCAAAAATCGTTTTACCGACCAGTTTTCCATTTTCGATTATTTTCTTGAAGACTATGTTTCCTTGGAAATCGTATTCGTACCCAAAGGCTTTAATTTGACCAATTTCTTGGCCGTTTCGGCCGATGATGAACCGCTTGACCACATCTCCTCGGGAATTATATTCAAGAAAGGTGGTGTGGGTTACGATATTGTCAGGGTTTATAATTTCTGTTTTTGTTAAATATCCCCTTTTATCATAATGGTTTTTTACATAATCTCCTTGGTAGTATTCCCCTGAATCACTAGGGTAGTCAGGGGAAATGCTTCGAGCGGTGACCAATCTGCCTTTGCGGTCATAGTTTAATTCTTCGAAAGAAACCATTCCAGAAGAAATCCTATGTTTTTTTACTTCAACATTGTTGTTCTTTGTGTCGTACTTGAAGGATAGAACAAAAACCAAATTACCACTTTCGAATTCATTTATTTTTAACAATTTACGCTTATTGTCATAAAAATACTCTGTCCTATCCTTTCTGCCGTATACGTCGGATTCAATGGAGGTCAAAAGTTTATCTTCATAATGGAATTCGGTAACTATAGGGGTTTTCCTGTTGTTGGGATACACAAACAGGTCTTCTTGCCTTCGGATTTTGTTTTCATTGTTTAAAAAAATGGTGTTTACGGACCTAAAAAATTCTGCATTGTCCGTATTCAGGGAATCACTGTCATAACCAATTTTGGTTACCACCATTTTTTCCACCTTTCCCTTCAAGCCGGGAATTGTTTCAAGCTCAAACTCTTTTATTTGTAAGGGCTTGCAAGCGACCAAAAGGGCCACCAATAGTATATAGCCTACAGCTGTTGTCTTCATATCATTTTTTTCTTCCAATTTCAGAACCTTTTGGCGCGCACCGGTTCGATTCCCCATGTTCGCCTACAAGTTCCCCCTTGGGTGCGGCCGCCCCACTTTTTTGATAACCTCGGTTGCATGGGCCTTGTCACCCATCGGGCCGAAGTCAATCTCCTCTTTGGAGAACCCATGATTCATTGAAGTCATTTCGGGGATTTCCGAATCTTTCTAACAGTTCCAGGCCAACAAGGCCAGAAACAACATGGGAAATATGG
The DNA here is from genome assembly GCA_937911965.1 of uncultured Allomuricauda sp. Classification (GTDB taxonomy): domain Bacteria; phylum Bacteroidota; class Bacteroidia; order Flavobacteriales; family Flavobacteriaceae; genus Flagellimonas. Next base: position 5,439 of record CALDPL010000035.1, read on the forward strand.
ATCTTGGTTGTTTGGGCATTTGATGATACTTTGATGTTTATCGATCTGGCGGGGAACCTTTTATCGATCACGGCAACGTCCTCCAA
>CALDPL010000036.1 GCA_937911965.1 uncultured Allomuricauda sp.
TTATCCAAATGCTGTTCGATGTCCGTATACTTGAAAAGTTGTCCCACGGCCGCCACATAAAGGGAGCCGTCCCTAAAGGCCACCCCATTGGGCTGTTCCACCCCGGAGACCACTTCGAAAATGGCATCGGCCCTGTAATCCCCATCCTCGTCCCTTAGGGCATAGACCTTGTTCTCGTTTCGGGTCCCCACAAAAAGGGTCCCGTCATCGCCCAGGGCCATGGACCTGGCCCCGTCGATGCCTTCGGCAAAAACATCGACTTCAAAGCCTTCGGGCAGGTTCAGTCGCCCCAGTGGCAAGTCGCCCTGATAGGGCTCCTGTTCCTGTTGTTCGGGCTGTGGCTCCGGGCCACCCTCATCCGAGGATTGCTTTTTGCCGTTGCAGGAGCAGAGGACCAAAGTCAGGATGGACAACATCAATAGGTTTATTGGGGTACGTAAAGCTTTCATGTCTAGAAGCGATTAGGGTTACTGACAATGAAAGTAAAACAAAATGTTGGAACCTACGGGACTGTGGGGATTTTCTTTTGATCCGAAATCATTCAGCCTCCTCAATCTGAAGCCTGCCCTGGTACCAAATTGTGCTGCGATGGGAACTGGCTATGTTTATGCTGGCGTAGCGGGATGCAAAGATATGGGCCAGTACCCGATAGGTCTCCTGCCCTTCCCTGATGTTGAACTCCATGGTGTAACCGTCCCCTTTTTTTACGGGGCCCATGGAATAGTTCTCGGGTATTCCCGCAAACTTGATGCCGGAGCCCTGGGTTCCATAACCCCCTCCCATATGCCTTTCCCCAAAGTATGGAAGGTCCGCGATCGCAGAGTCCCCCACCATTTTCAGAAATCCTCCCGTTCCCGCTATGTCAATCCGGCCGGCACTGCTGCCCGGGGGCAAAAGACCGGCATTTGCGATGCTGTTGAGCCCCCGGCTGGCCATGGGCTGGGCCCATGTGGCCAATATCTCAAATTCCCCATCGGATACGGCATGGTCCAAAGCGGCCATTTCCGCTGGACTGGCCTGGGTTCTGGATCCAGAGGCGCAAGCTGCACAGAGCACAAGGGACATGAGAACGGCAAAAAAGGAAACAGTTTTCATATGGATGGATTCAACCCTCTCCAAAGTACGAAATCCCATTGAAAATTCCCAGGGTCAAGGCCGATCTTAACGTTTGAAACGTTCAAAAATGGCCAAGGTCTTTTTGGTATTGATAAAATACACCCCGGTCAACAGAATGGTCGCGGCCACTATGGACTGAAGGCTTATGTGCTCGTCCAAAAGGTACCATCCCAAGATCAAGGCCACAATGGGGTTTACATAGGTCGATGTGGCCACCTTTTCGGGGGAGACCGATTTGAGAAGGTAATTGAAGGAGGTAAAGGCAATGATGCTTCCCAGTAATACCAATAAAGCCAAAGACAGTTTTGTTTCCCCACTCCAAGTGAAGGGAGAGGACCATTGTTCCCCAAAACCCAGGCTCATCAAGGCCAGGGTCACCCCTGCCGTGAGCATCTGAAAGCCGGTGTTCACAAAATAGTTGTTGGGCAGATCTGCCCGTGCCACAAAAAGACTGCCATAGGCCCAGCTCGACATACAGAAGAAAATCATCACCATACCCATGATGGACTCCCTGCTGGCCATGATCTGTTTTTGGCTTACCAATAAATAGATACCGATCATACCCAGTACCACTCCGATCATGGACATGGGCTTTATCTTTTTTCCCTGCAGGATCCGCATCAAAAAAAGTATGATCAGGGGTTGGGCCGATATCTCCAATGCGGCAAATCCGCTATCTACATATTTCAGGGCCCAGACCACAAAGCCATTTCCCAAACTCAGGAACAGGAATCCGGCAATAATGGTATTTTTAAGCTGATTTTTGGTGACCTTCAGGGAGATTCCCATGATCTTGGCAATCAAGAAAATCAGGGAACCGGCGGTCACAAATCGACAAGCGGCCAAAAACAAAGGGTCCAGTTCCTGAACGGCAACCTTGTTCATCAAATAGGTGGACCCCCAAAACACATAGATTGAAAAAAAAGCAAGGATGACCCATGCCGAATTCGAGGATTTTCCCATTCACCGACTACTTTAATACTATTGATACCCGAAACGCGACCAATTGCCCATCTAGGCTCCAGGACACACGTTCCCTTTGAAAATGATTGCAGGGCATCTTCCCTTGGGACACCCCAATGTAAAAATTCATGAAGACTGCCCCGCGGCAGCCAAATCAAGGTCCCGATGTCCAAGGATAACGACAAACCCAACCCATGGGTAGTCGCACAAAACTAAGGATGATTACAACAACAAAAAACAGGGGAAGACAACTTTTGGAAATAAAAACTATCCTGCCCCTGTCATTGAGTTTTACAGGTTTTCCTCCATTTCCAAAAGATAGCCGGCCACATCGGATTCCAATTGCCTATATCGGTCAAATTGGAGTTGGATCTCCCCTTCAAAGCCTTCAGGGAATTCACTTCCCGCTTCCTGGAACATAGACGACAATTGCTGTTGATGATCTTCAAAATTCCTGAAACTGTTTTTCAGTTCAATGTACCGTTCAAACTGCGAGGCATATCTGGGCTCGCAGGTATAGGATGATAATTTCATGGAGAGTCCCTGGATGATCTCATGGTTCCTTTCCAATCTGATCAAGTGTTCCTGCCTCCCTATGCCCCTGTCTTTGATGATGTGTTCCATGGTCCCCGAATTAGTTGTGTGAATTCCTTAACGCCCATTAAGTTACGAAATATTCAATTGCCATAGCCCATGTCAAGGGCCTTTGGCCAAATTATTGACAAATAGGCAATTTCAAGGGTATTAATTTGAATATCAACAGTTAAAATCCCTTAAATTATCAAGTTCCGTTCAGGGGTCAAGCCTCAGTCCTGCAAATCGAAATACTGTTTAACGGATTCGTAATCATTAAAATCAACATGCTGTGAAATGGTTTCGAATTGATCTGCCTGGGTCGCCACAATACGAATGGTACAATTGGAATACACCTGATCCGAAGAATACCTTTCAATGATCAAAGTTGTATTGCTCGTATAGGTCTCAAACATAATATTGTACATATTATACTGATCGATATAACCCGGAAGGGTTCTCCAGAACCCAATGGCACTTGGGATATGTACATAGACATTTACCATACTATTGTTAAAGATTTCACGCGGAAGGTCAAAATTGATATTTATATTGGTGGAAGCCCCCAGATTGACACCGGTTTTGGTAAACTGGATCGTACTGGCCAATCTGGCCGATAGTTCCCAACCGCCTTCTAGGTGATAAAAGAGTGTTTTGGACAGCCTATTATAATACAAGTCCCCTGCTTCCCCAAGGCTCGGATCGGGGTCGGTCTCCCCGCTCAATAACACATAACTGGCTTCCCCTTGATCTCCCTTTTCACCTTGATCCCCCTTTTCTCCTAGAATACTTTCACCCGTTCCCCAACCGGAGGCAGTTTTGGGACCAAAGAGCACATAGGAGTTGGTGTTGAGGTGGAAGTCCCCGATATTCCCAGCTTCGGGTTCCGGATCATCGGGGCCGCTGAGAATGGTCGCACCGGCCAATCCCTGTTCCCCTTGTTCCCCAGGAGGCCCCATTTCCCCGTCCTTTGAACAGGATATGATCATTGAACAAAACAATACGGTCAATACTACAAATGACTTTTTCAAAACTTAAATATTTAGTGGCTAATAGTTCGGAAACCAAGAAGAGATCTTTTCGCCCCAACCGGCTTGGCGAGATCCAAATAGAAAGGTTGACCCCAATATTGAAGCTTGTTTAAAGTGGTCGGTAGGGTTCTTTTGTCGGTCTTTGGCTCGATGGTTATTTTTTCAAACTGATCTCTATGGAAAATCAAAGAGCATCAAATATAATGGAATGACAACTATGGGCAGCCTTTTCAATCGGAAATTTCAGTACATCGCCCAACTTCATCGTCCGCATTGCCATCGCCCATGCCGGACGCACAAAAAAAAGCTGTCCGAAAAATATTCCGGACAGCCTCCCGTAGGCAAGGTTTAATGGGACCTTAGTTCCCTGTTTCCTGGTACGCCTCCTGTTTGAGCTCATCACTGGCGATGATAGCCATTTCCACCCGCCTGTTGTTCGCTTTTCCTGCAGCTGTGCTGTTGTCGTCAATGGGTTGTTCCTCCCCGTACCATTTGGTGGTGAACCTTCCATTTGAAATGCCCTTGCCTACCAAGTAATCGGTCACTGCCTGTGCCCTTCTCTGGGAGAGTCCCATATTGTATTCAGCGGCACCGGCGGAATCGGTGTGACCCTCCACCAATATGAAGGATTTGGGATATTCCTTGAATATACCGGCCAATTTGTCCAAAGTGGTGGCAGAGGCTCCCTTGATATCGGATTTGTTGGTGTCGAAATACACTCCGTTCTCTCCACTGAAGGTAACGTTGATCCCCTCCCCCACTCTTTTCACATCCGCTCCTGGCAGCTCTTCCTCAATTCGCTCCGCCTGACGATCCATTCTATTGCCTATATAACCTCCGGCAGCGCCCCCGACCACGGCACCGATGATGGCACCCAGGGCCGTGTTTCCACTGCCGACGTTGTTTCCGATGATTCCGCCGATAACGGCTCCCCCACCGGCACCTATGGCAGCCCCCTTCTGGGTGTTATTCGCGTTTTTTACCGCATTGCAGCTCATGATCAGGCTCAAGGCCATGACTGTGGCCATACTTCTTAATGCTATACTTTTCATCTGTCAATTATTTTTGAATGATTGGTTGAGGAATCCAGGGCCTTTGGACACCTGGGATGTTCCCTTGGGTCCCAGGACCTTGAAAACCCTCTTATTTCCTTGAAAATCGATATACAACCGTAACGGCCTGTCCTTCGACCAATACATTGGATTTAAGGGTCATGGCCTGCTCGGTGAGCTCTACAATGTTCAGACGATATCCAAAGCCTCCGGAAATATCCTTCCGCCGATCGTCAATGGGCTTGAACTGAAGTTGGCTGGTATAGTTCGCCTCCGGTTCCACAACGGACCATCTAAAAAAACGATCCCCTCCCTGGCAGAGGGAGCTCTGTTTCAAAGTGTACCTGCCCGTACTGTTGTTGTCCCTGAAAAACCACTCACTGTCCTGGAAACAAATATCCTCGGCATCGTTGAAGAGCACCGATTTGAAGTTGCCGGTATTGTTTTCGTAGGATACATTGTCCAGGTTCCAGGTACCACTGAACAGGTTCCTCTGATCTCTGGCGCTCTTGGATATGGAGCAGGAACTCAATAAAATCCCTGCCAGCGCAACGAATAATAAAGTTTGTCTTACCATAAGAATAGAGTTAAGGTTCGTTAAAAGATACGAAAAGCAACCTTATAAAAGTTGTCGAGACCCCTAAAATTTAATCGAATTTACTGGATTCAATAGGCATTGAGATCCAATAATTCCGCCTCGAAGCGATTCTTGGGCAGGTAATTATCCTCCAGGGCCCGCGCAAAGGGAATTGGGGTCTCCAAGCTTCCCACCCGCCGTACAGGGGCGTCC
>CALDPL010000037.1 GCA_937911965.1 uncultured Allomuricauda sp.
GAACGTGTTGGCCGGGGTGACCTCCTTTCGGGACATGGGAAACGACAATGAGGTATTGGATGGCCTGGTCGAAAAGATTGAGACCGGGGTCCTTGCCGGACCTCGGATCACCCGCCTGGGCTTTATTGAAGGAAGGAGCCAGTACAATGCGAACAACGGAATCCTGGTGGAAAGTGAACAGCAGGCCCTGGCCGCGGTGGACACCTACGACAGCCTTGGGTATTATGGAGTGAAACTGTACAACAGCATGAACGGGGACTGGGCCCCTGCCATAGTGGAACACGCCCACAAAAAGGGAATGTTCGTCAGCGGACACGTACCGGCCTTCTCCAATGCCAATGCCATGCTCAGGGCCGGATACGACGAAATGACACACATCAACCAGACCATGCTCGGATGGGTCTTGGAGCCCGGGGAGGATACCCGCACCCTGCTGAGGCTTACCGCCATGAAACGCTTTCCGGAACTGGATCTGGGCAGCCCAAAGGTCCAAGAGACCCTGGATCTGTTCGTGGCGAACAAAACTGCCATTGATCCCACCCTGGCGATCCATGAAAAATTGATGCTGTCCCGAAATGGGGAAGTTTCGCCCGGGGCCGTGGATTATATTGACCATATGCCCCCCAACGAACAGCGCAACCTGAAGGTGGCCATGTCCCGGATTTCCGATTCCGCGGAGGATAAGGCCTATAGGGAGGCATATCAAAAAATCGTGGAGACCATAAAAATGATGAGGGATCGGGGAATCCTGATCGTGGCGGGGACCGATTTGGGAGGCGCCTTCAACCTGCACCGGGAAACGCTCGACGCGAGCCCCGACCTCGCATGGCTGGGCTATTTCTCGACGGTCGGCGTGTACGGCAATTTCGACGGCGCCTGGATCGACGAGACGGCGCCGACGCGGCCGCTCAACAGGCGCTCGCAGTCCCGGGTCGAGGTCGAGGCGCAATGGCGCGACTATGCGGAGCGCCGCGGGCTGCCGCTGCTGGTGCTCCGACTCGCCGGCATCTACGGCCCGGGCCGCTCCGCCTTCGACCGGCTGCGCGACGGCACGGCCCGGCGCATCGTCAAGCCGGGGCAGGTGTTCAACCGCATCCATGTCGACGATATCGGCCGGGTCACGGCGCTGGCGGCGCAACGTCGCCTGGACGGCGTCTTCAACCTCAC
>CALDPL010000038.1 GCA_937911965.1 uncultured Allomuricauda sp.
CATAGGGGATTTTGTGCTGCAACCCGCCTCCTGGGTGGAGGACCGGCTCCAAAGAAAGGCACGCTCCAAATACCTGTATTTCCATATGGGAATCCATGCAGTGGCCCTTTTGGTACTGCTCCAATTGGACCATTTGTGGGCCGTGGCCCTGATCGTGGGGCTGCATTTCCTGATCGACCTTGCAAAACCCTACCTGACCACCCCAGGGAACCACAGGGCGATGTTCGTCCTGGCCTGCACCTTTCGGTTTTGGCCGGGGTGGCCCACAGGATCGAACCCTTTGACCTGGACTTGGGAAGGCTTCTGGAGGGAGAGGCCCTGTTGCTGATGAGTTTTTTGGCCTTTATCACCTACGTGTGTTCGATCATCATGAGAATGCTCTTGGCCCCATATATCGATGAGATTGCCGACGAGGGAGGGGAAGATGAGGGGGGCTCCCTGAAAAATGCGGGCACCTATATCGGCATGTTGGAACGGCTGTTCGTCTTTGGTTTCATTTTAATGCAGCAATGGGCGGCCATTGGATTGTTGATCACGGCCAAGTCCGTTTTCAGGTTCGGGGACCTCAACAAGGGCAAGAACAGGAAGCTGACCGAATACGTTCTGATCGGCACCCTCTTGAGCTTTGGTTTGGCCTTCTTATCGGGGATACTCTACCGGTGCCTGTCACAGACTCTGGGCAATCCAATTTGACCAAAAAAACCGCTCCATAAAGGGAACGGGCCATAGCTTTATATTTTTGGGATGAATCAATCCAAGACCTTGTTCGCTCGGATCAGCTCCATGCCCTCCAGGACTTTGTCCACGGCCATGGTCATGGATTTTGCGGAAATGGTCGCCCCTGAAATTCCATCGATATCCTCCGAATAGACCAAGCGCTCCCCGGCCTTTTTCCCGATGAACTGCTTGAGCCACCGCTGACTGCCCACCTGCCTTCCGTAGTCCTCCCTATAGATCAATATTACGGCCTTGTGAACGTCCAGGTCCGGCTCGAAAAGCACCACATAGTCAAAGACGTCCTTCATGCTGGGGGCCTGTCCCAAGTAACCGAAACCCAAAAGGGCTTCCCCGGACCGTACCCTGAAAAGGTTTTTCCCACCCAGTTCGACCGCGGCCTTTTGGTTCAGTGAAGGATCCACCTGGATCCATTCCAGCTCGAATTGCTCAGCCCCAAATCCGGCTTCCACGGCATGGTCCAACTTCTCCTGAAGTCTGGGGGTGAACTGCTGTTGGCCGAAACCAAAGGTGACAAAGGCCGTGCACAACACGGCCAATCCCAAACACTTGAACTTATTTTCCGGCATTGCCAGCTTTCTTCCCATCAACAATAAAGGTATTGATGGTTTTTACGACCTCTTTCTTTCCCGCTTTCTCCTTTTCCAAACGGGCAAAATGTGCGGATAGGGACTTGCCATCGACCTCCTTGAGCAAGGTCAGGTCCTCCTTCCGGTCCAATACCTGGTCCCAAGCCTTGACGGCCTCCCCCCAAAATTCTTTGTGTGCTTCCCACCATTGGGCGGCCACCTTGCACTTTTCATCGGGTAGTTTGACATAGGTATTGTATCCCTTTTCCTGGGTCACCAGAACATCTTCCTTCCCATCCCTGCGAAGGACCTTGTCGTTGTCCTGTTCGTGTACCCAACCGTAGGAAGTGATCTCGTGCCTGTTGCCCCGGACCAACACATTGAAATCGTCCCTTCTGGAATACTCCCTCCTGGGCAGGGGGGAATCCCCTTTGTTCTCCCAAAAGTGCCTGCCGTCATAATGGACCCAGGTGGAGGATCCGGAGTACCTCGGACTGTCCTCTATATTGTACACCAATTGGGTCCATTGGCCCTTGACCCGTTCGGCGGGCAGCTCGGCAAAGGTCCAATTGTTGTCCTTGTCGTAGTGGAACACCTTTTGGTTCTCGAAAAGCCAATCCTGCCTCCAATGCTTGATCACCATGGTGTCGTGGAGCACCAACAAGTGTTGTAGGGAAATTTTGTTTTCCTCATCGATTATGGGCAGGGCCAGTTCATAGGCCTTGGCGGTATAGTCCAATTTCTTTTCGTAATCCACCTCAGGGGCAAAGGTCTCCGTATACTTAAAGGTGACCTCATAGCAGCCGCACATGTCCAAAATAGCCTGTCGGTCGAGTTCCTTCTTGTCCTGGGCTTCCGCCATACCGATCCCGGCGCCCAATAAAGCCAAGGCAATCCATATATTTTTCATATCGTATTCAGTTAAGGTTGTTTTTGGATTTTGAATGCCCAAAAATAATAAACTTATTTAGATTCAATTAAAATTAAATATATATTTGCCCCGTATTTATATAGAATGAGTCTAAATAAACTTAACGCAACCCTTCTTTTATCCCTATTTATAGTAAGTATTTCCATGGCCCAGGACACCAAAGTGGAACGGGATTCCATGGATCTTCAAGAACTCGAGGAAGTGGTGGTCGTTGGGGAGACCCAGGTCATGTCAATCAGTAAAAAGCTCTTTGCCGTGGGGGTGGTGGACCAAAAGGACATCGCCCAGGTCGCGGCAAACACCTTGGCCGACATCTTGAACTACAACCTCAACATCAATGTGGCCCCGGACCCCTCCACGGGCCGGTCCACAATCAACATGTTCGGTCTGGACGGCCAATATGTCAAGGTATTGATCGACGGCATTCCCATGGCCTCTGACAATGGGGTGGGGAACAATATAGACATCACCCAGATCAATTTGGAGGACGTACAGCGTATCGAGGTCGTGGAAGGTTCCATGGGGGTGCTCTATGGGGACAATGCCGTTGCCGGGGTCATCAATGTAGTCACCAAAAGGGGCTTGGACAGCCAATACAAATGGCAGGTACAGACATCGCTACAGGAGGAGAGCGTGGGGGACGAATACGCCTGGCCGGACCGGGGAAGGCACATACAGAACTTGAAGGTGACCCACCAACTCAGCCAAGGGACCAGCATTTCCGTAGGCGGTTCCCGGAACGATTTTGCCGGGTTCTACAACGGCTACAGGGGCAGGGACTATGTCAACATACAGGACAATTCCGTGGTGCACGATGGCCTTAGGGGCATGGAATGGAACCCCAAAGAGCAACTGACCCTCTATGGCAACCTGGCCACTGAACTGGGAAAACACAATATCTTCTATAAGTTCCAATACTACGACGAAAACATGCAGGTCCAAAACAAGACCATAAGCGGCAGGGTGAACCCGGGAACGGGCCTGGTGGAACCCACCGCCCTGGACGAGGAATTCGACACCCAAAGGGTAATGAACAACCTGAACATTTCCGGTCCCTTCAAAGGACAGGGCCAGTACAACTTTTCATTGTCCCACCAAAGCCAGAAACGGTACTACCAACAGTATGTGTACAACATCCTCCAACAGGGGATCCAGGCCTATGTGGCCGACGATTTGAGCCAATCCTCGGAGATCTGGTACTCCAAGGGCTTTGTGGGCAATATTTTTCCAAAACCTGAATTCTTCAACCTCCAATTGGGCTATGAGTTCAACCACCAAAAGGGATTTGACGCCATAGCCACCGGGGATTTTTCCGATGGGGTCGTGGAGAACACTTTGGAGAACTACGACTTTTTTGGACTGGTTGACCTTCACCTTTCCGATCGCCTATCGATCTATCCCGGGGTACGCTATACCAACAATTCCCAATTTGGTGACAAATTGATATGGTCCCTGTCCTCCACCTATGATGCAACGGACAGCTTTAAGGTCAAGGCCGTATTGGGTTCGGCCTTCAGGGTCCCGAACTTTGAGGAACTCTTCTATTACTTTGTGGATGCCAACCACAATGTACAGGGAAATCCGAACCTTAAACCGGAGGATGGCATCTCGGTGTTCCTGAACCTGGAGGACCGTTTCAATCTTGGGGACAAGGGCATGTTGAAATCGGCCCTCAAGTCCTTTTATTTTGACATCAACGACAAAATTGCCTCCATAGTCACCACCGACGACCAGGACATGAACCTGTTCACCTTTGGCAATGTGGACCATTCCAAAATCCTGGGGTTCTCCCTGGAGAACAGCCTGATCATGGACCGCTGGCGGGCTTCCCTGGGGGCCACCTATTTGGGGGAATCCACTGAAATCGAGGAATCCACGGACAACAACAGCGATTACCTCTGGAGCTTTAACCTACAATCCTCCCTCTCCTATACCCTGCCCAAACTAAACACCACCCTTTCGGCCCTTTTGAAATACAACGGCCGGACCCAGGTGCTCCTCGAAGGGACCGATGGACCGGTGGTGGGACAGACGGACGACTTTACTTGGATGGATGCCTCGATCAGGACCGACATCACCAAAAACTTCAATATAACCCTTGGGGCCAGGAACATCCTCGATGTGGTCCGGGTCAATGCCTCGGACATCCCCTCGGGCGCCCACGGGGCCACGGTATCCTCCAGCCGATTGTTCGGCAATGGAAGGTCTTATTTCATCAAACTTTTGTACAATTTAAACTTTAATTGATATCCAATGAGAAAAACAGTTCTTTTATCGACAATAATGGGTCTATCCCTCTTGAGTTCGTGCAGTGACGACGATGGTGGCGGGAACCTGATCGACTTTACGGTAGCCTTCAGCACCGCTACGGTCAGCACCACCGAAGGGGACACCTCCAAGGAAATTGTCCTGACCTTTTCCGGGGCGGCCAGCGAGGACGGTACGATCGAACTTGAATATACCGGGGACAATGCCGTCTACGGTACGGACTTCACCACCACTCCCGACGGGAGTTCGGGAACCGTCACCATCCCTGTGGCAAGCGGGGACCTGAACGCCTCCTTTACCTTCAACAAGTTGACCAATGCCATTGAGGGGACCACCAAATCGGTCACCTTCACCCTGGCCGGCTTCAGCGATGTCGACTGGGTCAATGGGAGCACGGCCTCCACCTTGGTGAGCTATACCCCAATAGCCGCGGAAAGCGGCATCATCGATACCGAGACCGGGGGTTCCAACCAGCCCAACCAGGTCTATTTTGATTTCAGTACCGGACAACAGACCGCGGTACAACGGGATACTTGGGAAATCGCCCTGTACAATGGGACCGAAAACCGGGTGTTCCTGAATTCCTCCCTATTGGTATCCGCCGTACAACTGCCCGGGGTGACCGACCTGCTCTCGGTCACCGACGCCAGCGCCTTGCCCGAACCCATGGAGCTCAACACCTTGGACGCCATGTTCCAGAATGCAACCGTCAACGTGACCACCGTGGCCGAACTCTTGGTCGGAGTGCCGGTCGGATATCACCAATTCGGGGACTTGGAAGCAGGCATCAGTTTTACCGACAGTCCCGAGGGGAACCTGGAGGGAACCGCCTTTGCCGAAGTATCCACTGACCCTGAGGAAAACTTTGTGTATTTGGTGAGCCTGGGCAATGAAATCCCCACCGAGCCGGCCGCGATCGGCTCCCTCGATACCACGGGAGACCACCGTGGATTTCTAAAAGTGAGGGTGTTGACCGATGGCAACAGCTACACCATCCAATATGCCGACCTGAACGAAACCACCTCCTTTTCAGAGATCACCGTGGCCAAGGAGGACAGCCACAACTTTACCGCCGTCAGTTTGACCAATGGGGAAACCGTGGATGTGGAACCTGCCAAGGACCAGTGGGACATCAACCTCAGCGGGGTATTTTCCTATTATGGCCCCCAAGGAACCCTCGTGGCCGGTCTGACCTTTTCGGATTATGTGGTCCACAATACCTTGGGCGGGGTAGGCCTATACCAGGTCACCATAACGGATGGGGTACCTTCCTATGCCGACTTCAGCAGGGCCGATGTGGACGAATCCGCCCTGGTGTATGACAACAGGGCCCTTATTGGCAGCGGTTGGAGAACCACTTTTGGTACCCCTGCGGTCAATAGCGACCGATACTATGTGATCAAGGATGCCGATGGCAATTTCTACAAAATGAACTTTACGGCCTTTACCAGCACAGAAGGGGAACGTGGACATTTCCAGTTTGTATACGACCGTCTGTAATATCGTATTTAACTGATCGGGAAGCCCAGACCAAGGCCTTGACCTTTTGTTATCGAATCGACCATACGCGGTCGGTCTGGGCTGGTTTGTGTGAAAAGCGGGGGAAGCCCCGCTTTTTTCATTGGCTTGCCTGTCTTGTCCACACCTTTCCCCAAAAAAGGGAAACAACTTTTAAAGTGTCCCGAACCCATCCCAGACTTCCTTTTACAATGGCAAGAACCAAACCCCCCGGGAGCTGCGTACCTATAACAAGGGAATTGGACATCATCCCATGATACGTAACAAAAGGTCAAGAGCATTCAAAATACTGTTGTGGACCCTCGGGATCATTATCCTCCTCGGGGGCATCGCCCAACTCCTCTTTGGCCAAATGGTACAAAGGGCATTGGAAGATGAAGTCCCTGAAAACATAAAACTTACCTATGGCAAACTTTCCACCAATGTACTCTTGGGCCGGATACGCCTTCATAACGTTTCCCTGCATGCCCTAAAAGGCGGCATCGACTTTAAGTCCCCCAGTGTGACGGCCTCGGGCCTGCGTTACGCAAGGCTGCTGCGAACCGGGGATCTCGAGTTTTCACGGCTCGAACTTTTGGAACCCAAAGTGAACTATAGGAGCCCAAAAAAGGAAACTTCCGCGCCCCGGATCAAAAAAAGGGGGCAAAAAAATATTGCCATTGAAACCTTGTCCATTTCCGAAGGTCAATTGCAGCTGTTCGAAGAAGAATCCAATTGCCCGGACCTGAGCATCCAGAACATCGATATCCGCCTCGATGGGGTTTGCATCAATGGCGAAACCCGGAGCTTGGACTTGCCATTTTCCTTTGATGGCCATCAATTGAGCACGGGGGAAGGATCCTGGGACCTGGGTGCCTTGGAAACCCTACAATGGCAAAAGATCCATCTCGATTCCTTGAGTGGCTTGGTCCAAGACCTGAAATTCCATACAAAATTCAGCAAGGAAGAACTCTCCAAAAGACTTGCTGTGGAAAACGACCATTACGAATTGGAAGTGGATTCCATTTTCCTGAGAAGGCCCGATCTGGGACCGGGAAGAATCCATATGGAACAAATGAACCTGTTTAGTCCAAATTTTCAGGTGTATCGGGACAAACTCCTGCCGGACGACACTACCCATAAAAAACTTTTTAACCGGCTCCTCCGTGACCTGGGACCGGACCTGCAGGTCGACACCGTTTTCATTTCCGGGGGCTCGCTCTCTTATACGGAACGATTGGAGGTGGGGATCAATCCGGAAAAACTCCTGTTCACCGATATTTCGGCCAAGATCGCCAATCTCCACAACCGGGGCTGTGGGAAGGTCCAATTGGATATTGGGGCGGAATTGATGGGGGATGGACCGCTTGGCCTGGACTGGTCCTTTGATCCTTGGAACAAGAGCAATGATTTTTTGATCAAAGGCTCCCTGTCAAATTTTGATACCCGGAACATCAGTCCCTTTTTGAGGAGCAATTTGTCTGCCGAGGTGGAGGGCGGCATCGACCGTCTGTATTTTACCATCAGTGGCAACGAAATGGAATCCCGTGGCGATCTTAAAATGGCCTATGGTGAATTTGGGTTTGTGGTACTCAAAAAGGATCGATCCGGGGTGAACCGGTTCCTCACAGCTTTGGTGAACCTCTTTGCCAAGGATGGCAATAAAGCGGATGCGGACGGATTCAGACACGGTCATTTCACCGTGGAACGGAAAAGGGACCGATCCTTCTTCAACTACTTATGGCTCAACATCAAGGAAGGCTTGGTGGCCAGTATGACAGGGAACGGCAACAAACAAAACGATTGAATATGGCAAAGAAAAAAATTTACCGGCGCAAAAGGGTGCTGTTGCCCTTGATCTTGATCGTTCTGCTCGTCGCACTGCGCGTTGCATTGCCCTATATTGTAAAAAATTATGTGAACCGGGTATTGGCCGAAATACCCGGATATTACGGACAGGTGGAGGATATAGACCTGTCCCTGATCACCGGCGCATACACCATCCACAGGCTGTACCTGAACAAGGTCGATGCCCGTTCCCAGATTCCCTTTCTGGATTTTGAGAAAACCAACATCTCCCTGGAGTGGAGGGCCCTGCTCAAGGGAAGGGTCGTGAGCGAGATCGAGATGACCCGCCCTACCCTGATCTATGTCTTCGAGGACCAGCAAAAACCGGGAGGGCAAGACCCCGATATGGACGATTGGACCATGGCCCTGACCGACCTGGTTCCCATCGATATCGACAAACTGGAAATCCACGGCGGGAAAATGGCCTTTGTGCAGCTTTCCGCCGATCCCAACATCGATTTGCACCTCGACCAAATTGAACTCTACGCCACCAACCTCCGCAATGTACTGCGCCAAGAGGCCAGGTTGCCGAGCAATCTATATGTCACGGCCGTTGGTGTCGGTGGGGGTCAAATGGAGCTCCAAGGTCAAATGGACCTGATAAAACGGATTCCCGATCTGGACTTGGCGCTTTCCCTGGAACATACGGATGCCAGGGCATTGAACGATTTTACCCAGCATTATACCGGCCTCGATTTCGACAAGGGAATCTTTAACCTTTACAGCGAACTTGTTATTGCCGATGGATACCTGATGGGCTCCCTGAAGCCCATACTCAAGGACGTTAAATTCATCGGCAAGGAGGATTCATTTTTGGAAACCCTTTGGGAAGGTTTTGTGGGCTTTTTCAAGTTTATCCTTAAAAACCATAAGGAAAATACCCTGGCCACCAAAATCCCCTTGGAAGGGAACCTCAATGAGGTGAAGGGCAATACCTGGACCGCTGTGACCAACATTTTCAAAAATGCATGGATCGAGGCCTTCAAGGGGATGGTCGACCAACAAATCGATTTTCAGCAGGTTTTGGAAACCGCCCAGAAGAAAAACAACAAGGACGGCAAAGAAAGGGATTGAGCCCCCTTGGTCCTTAAAATATGTCCTCCACTGCTTCAAGGGTCCTTTCCAGGTCCCCGTAGCTTAGGGCATCGTTGAGGAAGTAACTCTCAAAGGCCGAGGGCGGCAAATACACCCCCCGGTCCAACATCCCGTGGAAATACGTTTTAAAGGTATCGTTGTTGCCCTTGGCCGCAGTGGCAAAATCCACGACCGGATCTTGGGTGAAGTGTACGGAGATCATACTTCCAAAACTGTTGATCTGGTGCACCACCCCTTTTCTCGAAAGCACCTCCCCAATGCCCTTGTGGAGGTATTGGGTCTTTTCGGCCAGGCTGACAAATACCTCCGGCCTCCGTTCCAATTCCGTGAGCATGGCCAATCCCGCACTCATGGCCAAAGGGTTTCCACTGAGGGTACCCGCTTGATAGACCGGTCCCTCCGGGGCCAAATGGGCCATGATCTCATCACGGGCCGCAAAGGCACCCACCGGAAGCCCCCCGCCGATCACTTTTCCGAAGGTCACAATATCGGCCTGTATGCCGAGAACCTCCTGGGCCCCGCCCCGACCCAAACGAAAACCGGTCATCACCTCGTCAAAGATCAGCAGGATGCCCGCTTCACTACAGAGTTTCCGCAAGGCCTCCAAAAAGCCCTCACGGGGAGGGACACAGCCCATATTGCCCGCAACGGGTTCCAGTATAAGGGCGGCAATTTCTCCCGCATTGGCCTTGATAAGGGCCCTGACACTGTCGATGTCGTTGTAATTGGCCAAAAGGGTGTCCTTGGCCGTGCCCTGGGTCACCCCCGGGGAGTTGGGACTGCCAAAGGTAACGGCCCCACTGCCTGCCTGGATCAGGAAGGAATCGGAATGTCCGTGGTAACAGCCCGCAAATTTGATGATCTTGTCCCTGCCCGTAAACCCCCTGGCCAACCGTATGGCACTCATACAGGCCTCGGTGCCGCTGTTCACAAAACGGATCTTGTCCACATGGGGCACCATGGAGACCGCCAATCGGGCCAATTCGGTCTCGATTTCGGTGGGCATCCCAAAGGAGGTTCCCTTTCTGGCCTTTTCCACCAGGGCATCGATTACAGGTCCATGGGCATGGCCCAAGATCAAGGGCCCCCAAGAGGCGATATAATCGATGAACCGGTTGCCGTCCTCATCATAGAGGTAAGCTCCCTTGGCCTCCTTTACAAAGATGGGATCCCCCCCTACTGCCTTAAAGGCCCTGACCGGGGAATTGACCCCCCCGGGAATGTATTTTCGTGCCTCGGCGAACAGGGCACTGCTGCGTTGATAGATCATATTGGACTGAATTTTGGACCGAACTGCAAAAGTACGGATCCCCGGCCTCTAAATGAAATCGGCTGGCCCGATCATTTGGACGGGTCCAATTGCAATCGTTGTCCAATGGAAATGATATTGCCGTTCAAATTGTTCAGCTGCCGGAGTTCCTCCACGGTAATGCCGTATTTCCTGGAAATGGCATAAAGGGTATCTCCCTGTTGTACGGTATGGATACGTCCCCGGACCTGGGGGGATTCCCCGGCGGGCTCCCTGGAAACCCAGCCCCCTTCGGCCAATACGGCCCCGTCGTATCGATCCAAACCGTATCGCTCGATCAGGGAAATCAGCTTCTCTGGATATTTTCGATCGGTGGCATAACCGGCCTGCCTGAGGCCGTGCGCCCATTTTTTATAGTCGTCCACCCTGTAATCGAACAGAAAGGCATAGCGGGAACGGGTGGTCAAAAACAGGCTGTGGTCCCTAAAGGAGAACATGGGGTGGTTGTATTTTCGAAAGCACTCCCCTTGGGCATCATCGTCGTGAAAATCAAAGTCCCCCTGCCAACCCGTATGGCACTTGATCCCAAAATGATTGTTGGTCTTCAGGGTGAGCTCCCCACGGCCCGATCCGCTTTCCAGGATTCCCTGGGCCAAAGTGATGCTGGCGGGGATGCCATAGACCCGCATTTCGTGCTGGGCCATTGAGGCAAAGGTACTGATGTATTCCTCGGTGGAGGAAATGGGAAATTTTTCAAAACGGCCGGTATCCTCCGGCAGCACGGTCGAGGTCGATCCGGCCGGCCCTTCCCCTTTCGGGAGGGGAAGGCTGCCGCCCCGCTCTCCATTCTCGACCATTGGGGCCTCTTTACGATGTTTGACGGTTCGTTTCCCGGACCCGCATCCGATGAGCAACAGGCCGGCCAAAATGACAAATCCAAGATTCTTGATCATAGGTCGATTAATGGTAGATTTTTCTTTCCCAAGCGTAGGTTCATCCCCGGTATACCCTGAAGTCCACCGGTGTGGATGGCCAAAATCTTGCTGCCCCTGGGGATTTTGTCCTCCTTTATCAATGCAAAAATACCAAAAAGCATCTTTCCCGTGTATATGGGGTCCAAAGGAATGCCGGTCCGCTTTTTGAACCGGTTGATGAATTCCACCAATTCCCGGTCCACCCGGGCATATCCCCCAAAATGGAAACCATCCACCAAATCCCACTGTCCCTTTCGGACAAAGCTGTGGATATCTCGGTCCAAAAAATCCCCTTTCAGGGCCGGAAAGCCCCAGACCCTTTGATGGGGCAGGGCCGTATTGACGATCCCCGCCAGGGTGGCACCCGTGCCCACGGCACAACAGATCAGGTCGAATCGGGCGTCATCGGGAACCAATATTTCTTCGCAGCCCCGCACCCCCAGGGCATTGCTGCCCCCTTCGGGCAGCAGGTAAAATTCCCCAAAACGGCACCTCAACCGCTCGATAAATTCCGGTTCGTTCCTCTTTCTGTAGTCGGTCCGGGACACAAAATGGAACCGCATTCCATGTTCATGGGCCAGGGACAGGGTCGGGTTGTCCCGCCAACGGTACTCCAGCTCCTCTCCCCGGATGACCCCGATGGTCCGAAGGCCCGATTCCCTTCCCGCACAGGCCAGGGCCGCAATATGGTTGGAATGGGCCCCACCAAAGCTGAGCAGGACATCCCTCCCCAGGGCTTTGGCCGATTCAAGGTTGTACTTGAGCTTTCGGAACTTGTTCCCCGAGATCAGGGGATGTAGGGCGTCCTCCCTCTTTAGGTACAATTGCAGGCCCTTGTCCCGCAGTTGGGGCATCTCGATCTGTTGATTTGAAATTGGCAAAGGACCTGAATTAGCGCTTCAAATAATCCAAAAAACCAAAGCTTTTGCGGGTGGAAAGATACTGCATATCCCCTTCATTGGCATAGGCCTCCCGTTCAAAACTGATATTTCGATAGGCCCGGTAACTGTCCAGATAGAGCAGGCTGCGCAACAGCCATTCGCTGATATACAGAAAATAAAAGGGCAAGATCAGGAGTTCCCGTTGTTGTTTCAGGTGGATCCTCTCATGATTGATCAGCACCCCATCGGTCTTCAGGGAGCCTTCCTTGAGGAAGATGAAGGGCCATAGGGACAGCCCTACATAATTTTTATAGAAGAAATGTTTAAAGATCAATATCACCTGGTGACCGTCAAGGGTTTCAATCAAATATAAAAGGAAATGTTTCCATCCCACTTCCTTCCCCGATAATTCCATCAACATTTTCGGTGAACTGCCTTCTGGGGCAAAAAATCACAAAAACCGGGGGCATTCATGAAAAATCCCTAACTTTATGTGGATTAAGGCAGTCGGATACATGAAGAAGTACATTCCCCTGGAAGAGGGAGATTATTACCTGTCCCGGGAGGGATACAGGGTCTTTACCGAGCAATACCACCTGAAACGCGGATATTGCTGCCAAAGCGGTTGCAGGCATTGTCCCTATGGATATAGGCCCGAGACCCACAGTTTTGGAGGGTGACGTATTCGGCATAATATTTGTGCTTATTTCCTTAAATTCAAAAAAATTAATAAAAAGCGCCATGAAAATTTTAAAACTCATTCCCTTGGCCACACTGGCCATGGTCGTACTGGCCTCCTGCTCTTCGGTACGGGTCATATCCGACTATGACCGACAGGCTGATTTCAACACCTATAAAAGTTATGCCTTTTATAAAACGGGCATAGACCAGGCCCAAATTTCGGACTTGGACAAAAAGAGGATCCTCAGGGCCATTGAGACCGAACTGGATTCCCGCGGTTTCGTGAAATCGCAGGATCCGGACATGCTGATCAGCATCTTCACCAAGGAACGGGAACGGGTGGATGTGTACAGCAACCACTTTGGCTGGGGCTATGGCGGGTTTTACCATCCCTGGGCCTGGGGCCCCGGTTGGGGATGGGGCTGGGGCAACAATGTGAGCACCAGTACCGAGGGTTCCCTCTATATCGATGTGATCGATGCCGAAAAGAAAGAACTGGTCTGGCAGGGCCGGGGTGTGGGCACCCTGAACAATACCGGCAATATTGAAAAGAAGGAGCAGCGCATCAAGGAGTTTGTCTCTCAGATTCTGAGGGACTATCCCCCCAATGCCATAGCATCCATGGACTGAAAAAGGACCGCCCCAGGGCGGTTTTTTTCTGCCCTTGGTCCGGGGAAGGACCAGATCCCCATGCAATTTTCATATCTTTAGGCAACAAAAATCAAATTCATGGGCTATCCATCCAACCCCGTCCTGGACAAACTGCCCCAACACCTAAGGCAGTTCATCAAACCCCAGAATTACGAGCAGTATACCCCGATCGATCAGGCCGTATGGCGCTATGTGATGCGTAAAAATGTGGACTATCTCAGTCGGGTGGCCCACGATTCCTATGTGGATGGCCTGAAGAAGACCGGAATTTCCGTGGACAGCATTCCCAATATGTACGGGATGAACCGCATCCTCAAGGAAATCGGTTGGGCCGCCGTGGCCGTGGACGGTTTTATACCCCCATCGGCCTTTATGGAGTTCCAGGCCTATAATGTCCTGGTGATCGCCTCGGACATCCGCCAACTCTCGAACATTGAGTATACCCCCGCCCCGGACATCATCCATGAAGGGGCCGGGCATGCCCCCATCATCGCCAACCCGGAATACGCGGAATACCTGAGGCGATTCGGGGAAATCGGCTGCAAGGCCATTTCCAGTGCCAAGGACCATGAACTCTATCATGCGGTACGCCACCTTTCCATCATCAAGGAGGCCGAGGGCAGCTCGAAAACGGAAATTGAAAAGGCCGAAAAAAAGATCGAGGAACTGCAAGGGAACATGGGGGTCCCAAGTGAGATGGCACAGATCAGAAACCTGCATTGGTGGACCGTGGAATACGGTCTGATCGGGAGCCTGGAACACCCCAAGATCTATGGGGCCGGCCTTTTGTCATCCATAGGGGAAAGTGCCTGGTGCATGACCGATGCGGTTGAAAAGCTTCCCTACTCCCTGGCAGCGGCACAACAGGAATTCGACATCACCAAGCCGCAGCCCCAACTCTTTGTCATCCCCGACTTTGCCTTTCTGAGCCAGGTACTGGAAGATTTTGCCAATACCATGGCCCTGCGTACGGGAGGTCTTTCGGGAATAAGGAAATTGATCGACTCCAAGGCTTTGGGAAGCTTGGAGCTGAGTACCGGACTACAGATTTCCGGAATCTTTGACCATGTGCTTGAACACCGGGGAAAACCGATCTATATTCAAACTTCGGGACCCACGGCCCTGGCCTATAGGGAAAAGGAGCTGGTGGGCCATTCCACGGCCACCCATAGGGAGGGCTACGGCTTTCCGATGGGCAAACTCAGGGGCATCAACCTGGCCATTGAGGACATGGGCCCCAGGGACCTCAAGGCCTACAACATCTATGAAGGCGAAGAGGTCTGCCTGGAATTCGAGGGAGGGCTCAAGGTGGAGGGAAGGATCATTACCGGGACCCGCAACCTGGCGGGAAAGATCATCCTGATCTCCCTGGCGGACTGCCGGGTGACCCACAATGGGAACATGCTCTTCAGTCCCGACCGGGGAATTTACCATATGGCCGTGGGCAAAAAGGCGGTCTCGGCCTTCAACGGCCCTGCGGATCTGGGCAGTTTCGATCTGATCACCCACAGCTTTGCCGATACGGCCATCAAGGCCCAAAAGAGCCCAAAAAGGATCCAATTGGAACAATACTATGGACAGATAAGGGATTATAGGGAAGGCCGCAACACGACCATCTCACGGAACAAGGTGTTCCAAGCGCTCAAAAAGGACCACCCGGGGGATTGGCTCCTGCCCGTTGAACTTTATGAATTGGCCATACAGGGCCCCGACCCGGACTTTCAAAAAGAACTTTTGGACCATCTGGAACAGATCAAACGGGACGAGCCCCGATTGGGCCATCTGATCGATGACGGCCTGATGCTAATCGATAAAGAGTTCGTGAAGGTCCCATAATTTCTCCTGGCTATCGATCCTTTGCTCCCCGTACTCCAGGGTCCACCCCATGGTATGGGTCAACAACAAGATCTTTGAGAGTTCGCTCACCAAGCGATTGTTAGCGTTGGTCCTCAGGGTGGAAGCCTCGACCTTTTTCATAAGGGAGGCCCGTACCGTACGCTGTATGCTGTTGTAATCCTGGGCGCTGAAGGGGTTGAAGTAATCGGCCCGGATGTCGTAATATTCAAAATTGGGGTCCAGTTTGATCTCCGGTTCGGGGATATGGACCAGGGTCACGGTCTTGGTGGCCTCGTCCAGGGCGTATTCGACCTTGGAAAGGTCATAGGCAATCTGTACCTCGGCGTTGACCACCACCAAGGCCCTTTTGTCCGCGGTCAACAACGGACCGAACAATTCCCTTGAATCCCTGTAATTGTACACTTCTGAAAAATGGCCCTCGGTGACGATCAATTTGGAAACGTTTCGCAGTTCCTGCTGTATGAGCATGGAACTCTCCCGCAAGAGGTCCTTTTCCCCACGGTCTTCCATACAGGACCTGTAAACCAGTACCGAAGCCAATGCAATCACGGCGCCTATGATTATTTTCCTCATTCAGTCGAATTTCATAAAGGGATACGCCCTTTGAAGATACGCAATTTTTTCCCGAAGCGATGCCGAGAACTTTTTGTGTCCGTCGGAATCCGGATCCATTGCCCGATGGCCCAAGGCTTTTTGCACCTGCTCCACCTCTGTCATCAAAGGGCTGCAATCCGGGGAGATCCAGACCGATCTGAAGCGCTCCCAGATATAGTCGATGGCCAGTTCGTTGGGATGGATCATGTCCCGGGCATAAAAGCGATAGTCCCGGAGTTCGTCCATCTGCAGTTCATAGGCCGGAAAATAGGCCGCCGGACCATGCTTCCCCCGGGCATCCAAAACCTGGTGCAAGGCCCCGATCAGATGGGCCTTGCCCCGTTGGTTTTCCACAAAACCATCCCTGAGGTGCCGCACCGGGGAAATGGTGAATACGACCTGACAGTCGGGGTTCACCCGTTCCAGTAGGTCCAAGATCCGGTCCAGGGAAGCGGAAATTTCAGAAACGGACAACAACTTCTTTTCAAAATCCCTTTGGGGAAGTTTGTGGCAATTGGCCACGGTCATGCCGCTTTTTTGGTGGAGGTAGACCCAGGCCGTTCCCAAGGTGATGACAAGGTGGGAGGCATCCTCCAGGGCCCTTCGGGTATCCAACAGCCTTTGGTCGAGGAGCTCCAAGAGGGCTTCCCGACTTTGGGCAACGAGTTGGGAATGGGCATCAAAACAACGCCAGGACCCCTGCTGTTCGAAGACCTCATCCCCGCTGTATTCCAGCTCTTCCACCGCCCGATGCAAGAGCTTTTCCAGGGCCGGGGGATGAAAGGGGTTGCGTAGGTTTTGGAATTTGAAATATTCCAATTTATCGCCCATATGATCCACAAAACAGGAGCCCAGCAACAGCAACCGACTTGAATAATCGATCTTCCGTTCCCCCTGTACCAGGGCCATTGAGGTCTGGAGTTTCATGGGGAAAGGTACTGTCTTGCCTTATCCAGGGCCGCGGATATGCCTTCGGGGTCCTTGCCGCCCGCCGTGGCAAAAAAGGCCTGTCCCCCTCCGCCGCCTTGGATGTATTTGCCCAGCTCCCGGACGATCTTGGATGCATCCAGACCCCTTTCCGCTACCAGTTCCTTGGAGATATAACAGGACAAAAGGGCCTTCCCTTCGTTCTCGGCCGCCAGCAGTAGGAACACCCGGTCCATCTCGGCCCCGATCCCGAAGGAAAGGTCCTTGATCCCCGCAGCGTCCAAATCCACTTTTTTGGCCAAAAACTGTATGCCGTCCACCGTTTCCAACTCCCCGATCAGCTCCTTTTGGAGCCCTTTGGCCCTCTCCCGCCTGAACTGTTCCAATTGCTTTTTCAGGGCGGTGTTCTCCTCTTGCAGCCCGGCCACCGCCTTGACCGGATCCTGTCCATGGCCAAGAAGGTCCTTGATCTCAAAGAGCAGGCGGTTGTTGGTGAAATAAAAGTCCTTCACGGCATCGGAGGTGATCGCTTCCACCCTGCGGATGCCCGCTGCCACCGCCCCTTCCGAGACGATCTTAAAATGCCAGATGTCCGCGGTATTGGCCACATGGGTGCCGCCGCAGAGTTCTATGGACTGTCCAAAGCGCACGGTGCGTACGGTATCCCCGTACTTTTCCCCGAAAAGGGCCATGGCGCCCTCGGCCTTGGCCTCTTCAATGGGAACGTTCCGCTTTTCCTCCAAGGGCAGTTTCCCCTCGATGCGGGCATTGACAAATTGCTCCACCTTCCGGAGTTCCTCCACACTGAGTTTGGCAAAGTGTGAGAAGTCGAACCTCAGGTATTTTGAATGGACCGCCGAGCCTTTTTGTTCCACATGGGGGCCCAGGATTTCCCTAAGGGCCTGGTGCAATAAATGGGTGGCCGTATGGTTGGCCGTCGTCCTCCAGCGTTGTTTGGAATCCACTGTGGCCTTGAAGGTGGCCCCGGGCTCCCCGGGCAGGGAATCGGTGAAATGGACAATTTCATTGTTCTCCCTCTTGGTGTCCACGATATAGGTGACCTCCCCGTTGGGGGCCTCCAGATAGCCCTTGTCCCCGACCTGTCCCCCGGATTCTCCATAGAAAGGGGTCAGGTTGAACACCAGTTGATATTGCTCCCCTTCCTTTTTTCTGCTGATTTTTCGGTATTTCACCAGTTTTACCTGGGCTTCCAACCGATCGTACCCGATAAATTCCTGCTCGGAATCCTGCATGAGTACCGTCCAATCCCCCATGGAGACCTGTGAGGCCGATCTGGAGCGCTGCTTTTGTGCCCGAAGCGCTTTTTCAAAACCTTCCATGTCCAGGGAATGGCCCCTTTCCTCAAGGATCAGGGCGGTCAGGTCTATCGGAAACCCAAAGGTATCGTAGAGTTCAAAGGCACGCTGTCCGTCAATGGTCCCGCCCTTGGAGGAGGCGATCACCGTATCCAATAGGACCAAACCCTGTTCCAGGGTACTGAGAAAGGAACTTTCCTCTTCCCGGATCACATTCTCTATGAGCTGGTACTGTTGCTTCAATTCCCCAAAGGCCTCCCCCATCTGTTCCGCCAACACCCGGACCAGCCTGTGGATGAAGGGCTGTTGGGTCCCCAAAAAGGTAAAGCCGTACCGAATGGCACGCCTGAGGATCCTGCGTATGACATATCCAGCCCCCGTATTGCTGGGCAGTTGGCCATCCGCAATGGAAAAGGCCACGGCCCTGACATGGTCGGCCACCACCCGAATGGCAATGTCCGTCTTTTCGTCCGTTCCGTATTTTCGACCGGTGATGATCTCCAGTTCACGGATCAGCGGCCTGAACACATCCGTATCGTAATTCGAGTTCTTTCCCTGCAATACCATGCACAGCCTTTCAAAGCCCATCCCGGTATCTATGTGCTTTTCGGGCAGGGGCTCCAAGCTTCCATCGGCCTTGCGGTTGAACTGCATAAAGACCAGGTTCCAGATTTCCACCACCTGGGGGTGGTCCCGGTTGACCAAGGATGCCCCAGTGACCTCGGCCTTTTCCTTTGGATCCCGGATATCCACGTGGATCTCGCTGCAGGGACCACAGGGTCCCTGGTCCCCCATCTCCCAAAAGTTGTCCTTTTTGTTTCCCATGATGATCTGGGATTCGGGAACGATCTCCTTCCAAAGGTCATAGGCCTCCCGGTCCATTTCCAGACCGTCCTGCGCACTTCCTTCAAAAACGGATACATAGAGGCTTTCCCTGTCGATCTTATATACTTCGGTAAGCAGTTCCCAGGCCCATTGTATGGCCTCCTTCTTGAAGTAGTCCCCAAAGCTCCAGTTCCCCAACATTTCGAACATGGTGTGGTGATAGGTATCCTTGCCCACCTCCTCCAGATCGTTGTGTTTTCCACTCACCCTGAGGCATTTCTGGGTATCGGTCACCCTTTTGTACTTGGGGACGGTATTGCCCAGGAAATATTCCTTGAACTGGTTCATGCCCGCATTGGTGAACATCAGGCTGGGGTCGTCCTTGACCACCATGGGGGCCGAGGGGACCACCTGGTGTCCCTTGGTTTTGAAAAACTCTAAAAACTGTGATCTGACGTCCCTGGATTGCATTGAAATATATAGGGTTTTCTTAAATTTAACATTTTAAGCAAAACAATTTTTATATTTGTTTGTTTTGATAAAAAAGAGAGTGCAAAAATAGGATAAAATCCATTCATGTCTAAAGTTAAGTACTATTACGACCCGGATACCCTTTCCTATCGAAAGATCGAGCCGAAGAAGTCCAAGAAATACCGAAATGTGGTTTTGTTCCTGATGGGCTCGGCCCTGTTTGGCTTTCTGGGACTGGTCGTGCTGATGAATACCCGATGGGTGAACACCCCCAAGGAACTTTCCTTGGATCGGGAGGTCCGAAATTACGAGCTGCAGTTCGAGATCTTGAACAAGAAGATGCAGCAAATGGAACAGGTTCTGGGCAATATCGAGGACCGGGACAACAACATCTACCGCCTGTACTTTGAGGCGAACCCCATTCCCGAGGAACAGCGAAGGGCCGGTTTTGGCGGGATCAACCGCTACAAATCCCTGGAGGGATTCAACAATTCGGAAATCATCATAAATACCACAAAGCGTCTGGACATCATCCAAAAACAGATGGTGATCCAATCCAAATCCCTGGATGAGATCGCAAAATTGGCCGAGGAAAAGGAAAAACTGTTGGCGGCCATCCCGGCCATACAACCTGTGAGCAATGAGGATGTCACCCGCATGGCCTCCGGCTACGGTTGGCGGTCCGACCCCTTCACCAAATTCAGAAAAATGCACTGGGGAATGGATTTCACGGCCCCCAGGGGCTCTCCGATCTATGCGGCCGGCGACGGCAAGGTCACCCGGGCGGACAACGGCTCCTCCGGTTATGGTAAACACATCAGGATCGACCATGGCTACGGCTATATGTCCCTATATGCCCATATGAGCAAATACAATGTGACCCGGGGACAAACGGTCAAAAGGGGCGATCTGATCGGTTTTGTGGGCAATACGGGCCGTTCGGAAGCACCCCATTTACACTACGAGGTCTGGAAGGACGGGGAGCGGATCAACCCCATCAACTTCTATTATGGAAGTTTGTCGGCAGAGGAGTACGAGGAAATGCTCAAATATGCCAATCAGGAGAACCAATCCCTGGATTAAATGCACATAGATTTGCCTGAAAAGCGCTATTACGGTATTGGGGAAGTGGCCAATGCCTTTGGGGTGAACACTTCCCTGATCCGCTTTTGGGAAAAGGAATTCGATGTGCTCCAACCCAAAAAAAATGCCAAGGGAAACCGGAAATTCACCCCTGAGGACATAAAAAACCTCCAATTGATCTATCATTTGGTCAAGGAGCGCGGCTTTACCCTGGAAGGGGCCAAGATCCAGCTCAACGGGGAAAAACAGAAGGCCCTTACCAACTTTGACGTGATCGAGAAGCTCCAAAGGGTGAAGGCGGAACTCATCAAGATCAAGGAACAACTATAAACAGAAAAACCAATCGTATGAAAAAAGGAATCATAGCCCTTGTGGTACTCATAGTCCTGGCGGTCATCCTGGGAGGATGGTACGTGAACACCAACAACAAACTGGTGGACATGAAGGGACAGGCCACTAAACAATGGGCCAATGTGGAAAGCTCCTATCAAAGAAGGAGCGATCTGATCGGGAATTTGGTCAAGACCGTACAGGGGGCAGCGGATTTCGAACGCGGGACCCTCACGGATGTGATCGAGGCCAGGGCCAAGGCCAGCTCGACCACCATCGACCCCAGCAACATCAGTCCAGAGCAGTTGGCAGCCTACCAAGAGGCCCAAAGCGGCCTCTCCTCTGCCCTGTCCCGGCTTTTGGTGACCGTGGAACGCTATCCCGATCTCAAGGCCAACCAAAACTTCCTGGAACTGCAATCCCAATTGGAGGGCACCGAGAACCGGATCAATGTGGAGCGCAACCGCTTCAACGAACTGGCAACACAGTACAACATCAAGATCCAACAGATTCCCACCAACATCATCGCCTCGTTGGCCAATTTTGATCCCTTGGCCCTGTTCAGTGCCAATCCGGGAGCGGAAAATGCCCCAGAGGTGAACTTTGAATTCAACTGATATGTCACAGGTGGAGGACTTTTTGAGTGCAGCTGGGGAAGAGGAGGTCGTTCAGGCCATCATGGCTGCCGAAAAGGACACTTCCGGGGAGATCCGGGTCCATCTGGAACCCTCCACGGACCTCGATCATTTCAATCGGGCACAACAACTGTTCCACCTGCTCAAAATGGACAACACCAAACAGGACAATGGGGTATTGCTGTACGTGGCCGTACAGGACAAAAAGTTTGTGATCTATGGGGGCAGCGGCATTGACCGGGTGGTTCCCAAGGATTTCTGGGAAACGACCAAGGATGTCATAGCCTCCCATTTCAGGAAAGGAAAATATAAAGAAGGGATCGTGGCGGGCATTGCACGGGCGGGCCAGGAATTGAAGGCCCATTTTCCATGGGACCAAAACGATACCAATGAACTGAGCGATGCCATATCCAAAGGGTAGTCTCCTATTGACTTTATTGTGGGCCACCCTGGCTTGGGGGCAATTTACCATTCCCGAAAAACCGTCGCTCCAGACCAGTGTTTACGATTACGTGAACCTTTTGTCGGCCCCCCAGGCCAAATCCCTTGAAGAAAAGCTCATCCGCTATTCGGACAGTACCTCCACCCAGATCGTGGCGGCCATTATAGGCAGTACCCAGGGGGAGGACATCAGCTATCTGGGGGCCCAATGGGGACACAAATGGGGCATTGGACAGGAAGATCGGGACAACGGCATCTTGATCCTATTGGCAAGGGACGACCGAAGGATCGCCATCAATACCGGCTATGGGGTGGAGGCCACCATGACCGATCTGATGTCCAAACGGATCATTGAGTCGGTGATCATCCCCGAGTTCAAAAAAGGGGATTACTACAGCGGGCTCGACAAGGGCTCCGACGCCATATTCAAGGTGCTTACCGGGGAATTCACCGAGGACCGTTCCCGACAGGGGACCGGCCTACCCTTTGCGGCCCTGTTGCCATTCAT
Source organism: uncultured Allomuricauda sp. (assembly GCA_937911965.1). Lineage (GTDB taxonomy): Bacteria > Bacteroidota > Bacteroidia > Flavobacteriales > Flavobacteriaceae > Flagellimonas. The sequence continues at coordinate 22,367 of CALDPL010000038.1, forward strand.
CATCTTTGTCGTCATCCTGATCATCCTCTGGAGCAGCAGGAACAAGGGCGGTGGCAACAGTGGCGGACGAAGGGGCCCGGACATCTGGGACATGATCATCCTCAGCAATATGGGCCGCAGTTCCGGTTCCTCCGGCGGATTTGGTGGGGGAGGTTTTTCTGGGGGCGGCTTCTCCG
>CALDPL010000039.1 GCA_937911965.1 uncultured Allomuricauda sp.
TGCGAGATCGATGAGGAAAACAGGGGAATCCTTAAACCCGAGGGCCTATTGACCCGGGATCCCAGAATGGTGGAAAGGAAGAAATTCGGACAGAAGAAGGCCCGTAAGAAATTCCAATTCTCCAAACGTTGATATTTGGCGAGGTATCGCCAGGGAATTAAGTTCATTGAAAACCCTGAAATTGATTTCAGGGTTAAATTTTTAACCAAGTTGTCGTTGTTCCAAAAGGAAAAAAATCGACTTTTTGGAATTTAGTTTAGCATCTAAATGAATCGGGCGAGCCCCCTGGGCGACCACCGGTCCATTGCTACTCCAACGGAACGTAAACTAATTACAAAAATGGCAAGTAAAATTGAAGTAAAAGACTTACTTGAGGCAGGCGTCCATTTTGGACACTTGACCCGAAAATGGAATCCCAACATGGCTCCCTACATCTACATGGAGCGAAACGGGATCCACGTGATCAACCTCTACAAGACCGTGGCAAAATTGGAGGAAGCCAATGAGGCCCTCAGAAAAATTGCCGCCTCGGGAAGAAAGATCCTCTTTGTGGCCACCAAGAAACAGGCCAAGGACATCGTTGCCGAAAAGGTATCCAAAGTGAACATGCCCTATATCACCGAAAGGTGGCCCGGAGGGATGTTGACCAACTTTGTCACCATCCGCAAGGCGGTCAAGAAAATGACCTCCATCGACCGCATGAAAAAGGACGGTACCTTTGACACCCTTTCCAAAAAGGAAAAACTACAGGTGGAACGCCTTCGTGCCAAATTGGAAAAAAACCTGGGTTCCATAGCCGACATGACCCGTCTGCCCGGAGCCATCTTCGTAGTGGACACCATGAGGGAATCCATTGCCGTCAAGGAAGCCCAGAAATTGAACATCCCCATCTTTGCCATGGTGGACACCAATTCGGACCCCAGACCCATCGATTACGTGATCCCTTCCAATGACGATGCCGGAAAATCCATAGAGGCCATCCTTGAAGCGGTCACAAAGGCAGTTGCCGAGGGACTCTCCGAACGCAAGAACGACAAGAACGACGACGGGGAGGATGAAAACCCGGCCCCATCCAAAGCCATTGAAAAAACCAAGGCAAAAGCGGAAAAGGTAGAGGCCAAGGAAGAGAAGGTCGAAGCAGCTGCCGAGGAAGAAGAAACCGAGATCAAGGAAGAACAGGTCGCTGAGGAAAAAGTAGAAGCCAAGGAAGAAAAGACCGAAGTAGCCGCGAAAGAAGAAAAAGCAGAGGAAGGGGAAGCCGCTGTGGCCGACGATTTGACCAAGATCGAGGGAATCGGGCCCAAGGCAGCCGAAGCCCTTGTGGGAAAAGGGGTGACAAGCTATGGAAAATTGGCCGAAGCCTCCGCCGACCAGATCAAGGAAATCCTTACCGAGGCCAGTTCAACCCTTTCCCATTTGGATCCGACCTCCTGGCCCAAGCAGGCCAAAATGGCCGCCGATGGCAAATGGGACGAACTCCAAGCTTGGCAGGACGAGGTAAAGGGCGGGGTCGAATAAATCGTCGATCGAACAACAGCCAAATACAATACTCCCCCAAAGGAGTTTACTTTACATAAATTTTTAAACAAAAGCACAAAAATGGCAAATATTACAGCCGCAGAAGTCAATAAATTGAGACAGGCCACGGGAGCCGGAATGATGGATTGCAAAAAGGCCCTGGTCGAAGCAGAAGGGGATTTTGACAAAGCCATTGAGATCCTGAGGAAAAAAGGACAGAAAGTTGCCGCCAACAGGGCGGATAGGGACTCCTCGGAAGGAGCCGCCATTGCCAAGTTGAACGCCGACAACAGTGAAGGGGTGGTGATCTCCCTGAACTGTGAGACCGACTTTGTCGCCAAGAACGAGAGCTTTGTAAACCTGGCCAACGAACTTGCCGAGCTCGCCCTTTCCCAGAACGACAAGGAGGCATTTCTGGCCGCTCCCTTTGGGGGGATGACCGTTTCCGAAAAACTGATCGAACAGACCGGGGTGATCGGGGAAAAAATCGAAATCGGAAGCTTTGAGAAACTTTCCGCTCCCTTTGTGGGCTCCTACATCCACGCCGGAAACAAGATTGCCACCCTGGTGGGATTGTCCGCCAATGTACCCGGTGCCGCCGAGGCCGCCAAGGACGTGGCCATGCAGGCCGCTGCCATGAACCCTGTGGCCCTGAACGAGGCCGGGGTGGACCAAGCGATCATCGACAAGGAAATCGAGATCGCCAAGGACCAGTTGCGTCAAGAAGGCAAACCAGAGGCCATGTTGGACAATATCGCCAAGGGAAAATTGAACCGATTCTTCAAGGACAACACCTTGGTGAACCAAGATTTTATCAAGGATTCCAAACAAAGTGTCGCCCAATATGTAAAATCCGTCGATTCCAAATTGGAGGTGACCGGATTCAAAAGGGTGGCCCTGGGTTAGATCCCATCATTTCAGAGAAAATGGAAGCCGTCCCTCCCAAGGGGGCGGTTTCTTTTTTTAATATCCCTTCCCAGGGATTCCCACTTGATTCCCATAGATTATTTTGATTATTTTTGTCCGAACTTCAACAGATCTTGGATGCATTATAAAAGAATACTATTGAAATTGAGCGGGGAAGCCTTGATGGGGGAACAGCAATACGGAATCGATCCCAAACGCCTGGCCGAATACGCCGAGGAAATCAGGACCGTTGTGGAAAAGGGAGTTGAAGTGGCCATAGTCATCGGCGGAGGAAACATATTCAGGGGGCTCTCCGGGGCCGGTCAGGGAATGGACCGGGTACAGGGCGACCATATGGGGATGTTGGCCACGGTGATAAACGGCCTTGCCCTTCAATCCGCCCTGGAACACATCGGGATACAGACCCGTTTGCAATCCGCCATCAAGATCAATGAAGTGGCGGAACCCTTTATCCGCAGAAGGGCCATGAGGCATTTGGAAAAGGGAAGGGTCGTCATCTTCGGCGGGGGAACCGGAAACCCCTATTTCACAACCGATAGCGCCGCCACGTTGCGTGCCATCGAAACACGTTGCGACATCCTGATGAAAGCCACCAACGTGGACGGGGTGTTCGTCTGCGGTGACATGGGCCGAGGGCAGAGCCTCATCGTGTGGGTCATCGCC
>CALDPL010000040.1 GCA_937911965.1 uncultured Allomuricauda sp.
GTGTGCTCGGACAACCTGGAGGCCGTTCGGAATTGCGACATCCTGATCTTCTCGGTACAGCCGGGACAGTTTGCCCCCATTTTGGAACAGCTCAAGGGATTGCTCACGGAGAAACACGTGATCATCAGTACGGTCACCGGTTTTGAAATCTCCAGGATCGAGCAAATCCTGGGCCCGGACCAATACATCATCCGAAGCATGCCCAACACGGCCATTTCGGTCGGTCGATCCATGACCTGTATCTGCAGCAACGAAAAGGGAAAACAACGGATCGAATTGGCCAGGGCCATCTTCAACCGCATGGGCCATACCCTGGAGATCCCCGAGGAACGGATGCGGGCCGCAACGGTGATCTGTGCCAGCGGCATCGCCTTTTGGATGCGCCTGATCCGGGCCACCACCCAAGGGGCCATCCAATTGGGCTTCGATGCCAAGGAGGCCCAGGAACTGGCCATGCACACCTGCAACGGGGCGGCCAGTTTGTTGATCGCCTCGGGCAACCACCCCGAAACCGAAATCGACAGGGTGACCACCCCAATGGGCTGCACCATCGAGGGCCTTAACGAAATGGAACACCGGGGGCTGAGTTCCTCCTTGATCCGGGGAATCGTGCGCTCCTATGACAAAATCGCACAGATGGGAAAGGGATCGTGAGGATGGCGAAACCACAATAAAAAGAACCAATGGAACTATTTGATGTTTACCCCCTGTACGACATAACCCCCGTCCGGGCCAAGGGCTTGGAACTCTGGGACGATCGTGGGCAAAAATACCTGGACTTCTACGGGGGCCATGCCGTGATTTCCATAGGCCATGGCCACCCCCATTATATAAAAAGGATCAAGGACCAATTGGACCGGATCGGCTTCTACAGCAATTCGGTGCAAAATCCCCTCCAAAAGGAACTGGCCCAAAAACTGGGAACCCTTTCGGGTTGTGACGACTACCGGCTTTTCCTCTGCAATTCCGGGGCAGAGGCCAATGAAAACGCCCTGAAATTGGCCTCTTTCCACAACGGCCGCTCCAGGGTGATCGCCTTTGCGAACAGCTTCCACGGCAGGACCTCGGCCGCAGTGGCCGTTACGGACAATCCGGGAATCAACGCGCCGATCAACCGACAGCAGCAGGTCGATTTCCTTCCCCTGAACGACTTTGGGGCCTTTGAAAGGGCCATCTCCACCAGGGAACACTGTGCCGTGATCCTGGAACCCATACAGGGGGTGGGCGGACTGGATGGGCCCAGTGGGGAATTCCTTGCCTTCATCGCAGAACAATGCAGGCGAAACGGCAGCCTGCTCATCGCCGATGAAGTGCAGTCCGGATATGGACGAAGTGGGTCTTTCTTTGCCTTCCAACCCCATGGGGTCCGACCGGACATCATTTCCATGGCCAAGGGCATGGGCAACGGCTTTCCCGTAGGGGGAATACTGATCCATCCGGACATCCGGGCCTCCCACGGCTTGCTCGGGACCACCTTCGGGGGCAACCACCTGGCCTGTGCGGCCGCCTTGGCGGTCCTTGAGGTCATGGAAGGGGAAGACCTGGTACGCAATGCCCGGACCCTCGGAGCCTATTTCAGGGAGCGGGCCAAAGAGATCCCTTCCATTGAAAAGGTCAAGGGAATGGGATTGATGATCGGCCTTGAATTTGATTTTGAAGTGGCCGAACTTCGCAAAAAGTTGATCTTTGGGGAACGGATGTTCACCGGAAATTCCAAAAACAAAAAATTGTTGCGGTTCTTGCCGGCCCTCAATATCACGGACCAACAGATCGACCTCTTCTTTGAGGCCCTGAAAAGAGCAACGGCATGATAAACCGATCTCAACAGAATACCGTATCACCTTTTAAAACACCTTGATGAAGCATTTTCTCTCCATACAGGACATAGACTCCCTCCCCGATTGGGTGGATCAGGCCCTGGAACTCAAAAAAGACCCCTACCGATTTGAAAAATTGGGCAGGCACAAGACCCTGTGCCTCTTGTTTTTCAACAACAGCCTGAGGACCCGTTTGAGCACCCAAAAGGCGGCCCTCCAATTGGGCATGGAGGTCCTGGTCATGAACTTTGGCAACGAGGGCTGGGCCCTGGAATACGGGGACGGTACCCGAATGGACCAGGGAACATCCGAACACATCAAGGAAGCGGCCCAAGTGGTCTCCCAGTACTGTGACATCGTGGCCATCCGGGCCTTTGCCACCCTGGAGGACCGGGAAAGGGACCGTGCCGAGGAAGTCCTGGGCGGCTTTGCCCGCTACGCCTCCATCCCCGTGGTCAACCTGGAAAGTTCCACGGGACATCCCCTCCAGGCCCTTGCCGATGCCCTGACCCTGGCGGAACACCGGCCACCGCACAGGCCCAAGGTCGTGCTATCCTGGGCCCCCCACCCCAAGGCCCTGCCCCATGCCGTGGCCAATTCCTTTGTTGAGATGATGAAATTGCAGGATGCGGAGTTTACGATCACCCATCCCAAGGGCTATGAACTGGACCCTGAGATCGCCCGGGGCTGCCATGTGGAATACGATCAGGCACTGGCCCTAAGGGATGCCGATTTTGTCTATGTGAAGAATTGGAGCGCCTATGGCGAGTACGGAAAGGTATTGAGCAAAGACCCCGGTTGGACCATGACCGCGGAAAAGTTGGGAACCGCGAAGTTCATGCACTGCCTTCCGGTACGCAGGAATGTGGTGGTGGAGGATGCCGTGCTCGACGGGACCCGGTCCCTGGTGGCCCAACAGGCCAAAAACAGGGTCTTTGCGGCCCAGATCGTTTTGAAGAAAATATTGGAGGCCCAATAAGGCCCATACCATTCCATTGAATATGGATTACATTTGTCTGCCCAAGGGCAGGATATGAATTGTGCAACCCCAATAAATGAAGCTAGGATATGAGTCAAAAAACCGTACCCTTGAAACAAAGACTGTCCATCGTCAAGATCGGGAGCAACCTCTTGGACGAGCCCCGGGATTTTGAAAAGGCCTTGGACCTGTTCTCAAAGATGGAGGGCACCAAAATTCTGGTCCATGGAGGTGGCAAAAAAGCCACGGAAATGGGAGAAAGGCTGGGTGTGGAAACCAAGATGATCAACGGCCGTAGGATCACCGACCCGGAAAGCCTCGACATCGCCATCATGATCTACGGCGGGCTGACCAACAAAAAGATCGTCGCCCAACTGCAGGCCTTCGGCACGGATGCCATCGGCATGAGCGGGGCGGACGCCAATTCCATCAGGGCCTACAAACGGCCGATAAAAAATGTGGATTTCGGATTGGTCGGGGATGTGGACCTGGTCAATTCATACGCGGTCTTTAAATTGCTGCAGGCCGGCTTCACCCCTATTTTCTGTGCCCTGACCCATGATGGCAAGGGGCAGTTGCTCAACACCAATGCCGATAGCATCGCTACTCAGCTGGCCAGAGCCCTCGTGCGCGATTACGACATCCGTTTGATTTTTGGTATGGACAAAGCAGGTGTATTGAGAAACCCTGACGATGATTCCACGTTGATTCGCTCTATGAATTATGCGGAGTACAAAGCTTTGAAAATGGAAGAAGTTATCACCCTGGGAATGATTCCCAAGCTCGACAATGCATTTTATGCTTTGATCAATGGTGTCACTGAAGTATGGATCACAGGTCTCAACGAACTCACCAGCAAATCTGAACTTTCAGGCACCCGAATTTTCGAATGATGGATGCTATTTTGACCCGACTTCAGCAATTGATTAAAATACCCTCATTTAGTAAAAAGGAGGATCATACAGCGGATTTCCTGGAACAGGATCTAAGGTCCCGCGGTGTCCAAACTCAAAGAATGGGCAACAACATCATCGCACAAAACAAACATTGGAAGGATGAGGCTCCTGTACTCATTCTGAACTCCCACCACGACACCGTAAAACCAGT
>CALDPL010000041.1 GCA_937911965.1 uncultured Allomuricauda sp.
TTCCCCCTATGAGGAAAAATACGCCCAGGTCATCGATTCCATCAACCAAGATGTGGACCGTGGCGGGGACCCCTTGGAAGTGGCCCGGGCCGTATATGGGATCATCAACCAGAAAAGGCCCAAGGTCAACAAGGCCGTGGGTGCATTCACCCAGAAATTTTCCCTGACCTTGAAGCGGTTGCTGCCCGATAAAGTCTATGAAAAGTTGTTGACCCAACATTATAAATTGTAGTTTTACCATACACTGTAAATCATCTTAAATACTATACAAATGAAATTTTTTATTGATACCGCCAACCTAGATCAGATCAGGGAAGCCCAGGAACTGGGTGTTTTGGACGGAGTGACCACCAATCCTTCCCTCATGGCCAAGGAAGGCATTACAGGAAAGAACAACATCATGAAACACTATGTGGACATCTGCAATATTGTCGATGGGGATGTTTCCGCGGAGGTCGTTGCCACCGATTTGGCCGGAATGATCAAGGAAGGGGAGGAGTTGGCCGATCTGCACGAACAAATAGTAGTGAAGGTCCCCATGATCAGGGACGGGGTGAAGGCACTCAAATATTTTTCAGATAAGGGGATACGCACCAATTGCACCTTGGTCTTTTCCCCAGGTCAGGCCCTTTTGGCCGCCAAGGCAGGGGCCAATTATGTCTCTCCCTTTTTGGGCCGCTTGGATGATATTTCCACCGACGGGCTCAACCTGATCGCGGAGATCAGGCTCATTTATGACAACTATGATTTTGAAACCGAGATTTTGGCCGCCTCGATCCGCCATACCATGCACGTGATCGACTGTGCCAAATTGGGGGCCGATGTCATGACCGGGCCCTTGTCGTCCATCGAGGGATTGTTGAAACACCCGTTGACCGATATTGGATTGGCCAAATTTCTGGAGGATTACAAAAAGGGAAATTCCTAGGGGATTTCCACAGATGAAAGTTTTGGGCCCTGGGAAACCGGGGCTTTTTTTTTAAAGTTTGTAGATGTTGGCAAAACCGTCCAACAACAAGGTGTCCTTTGCGAGTACGCATTTGTTCAGGCCGTCCAATACCATGGTGGTCTGGATTTCCTTGAAGTTCTCTCCGTGGTATTGATCCGTCTTGTCCAACCCGTATTCCTCGAGCAATAGGTTCCATTGAGGAAAGCTGGTCCTTAAATTGATGCCCACAAAACGGTAATCCGGATATTTCTCCTGAAGATCTTTCACTTGTTGGCGTACATTCAGAAAATGGCCCTTTTGGGAAGAGGTCCAAAAGTATAGCACCGTATGTCCCTTGTCACCGGCTTTTACCACATTCCTTAGGGAAACCTCCCGGTTCTCGGAATCCCGAAGGGTCAGATCTGGAACCGCCATTCCCGGTTGCAGATTGGAAATGGCCCGGTAGAGCTGCGTTATTTCTTCCCTATGCCCTGCATTGGAGGACAGGGAATTGAAGTTTTCCAAAAATGCGAGGCTTTCCTCATTCGTTCTGTGTTCCTTTATCAGGTAGTCCAGGGCAAAACTCCTGAAGAGCACGTCCCTGAGGTCCTTTGCCCGGACCAGGGAATCCACAAGGGCGATCTTGTGCTCGTTGAAGTGCAGGCGCCTTTCCGAACGTGGAATTTCGTTTTTGCAATTTTCAAGGCAGCCCATATAGGATAGATTGCCGAAGTGCATTTTCATAAAGTCAAAGTAGGGCCTGTAATAGAAGAGGTCCCTGTTGCTCAGGTCCACATTATGCCTGTAGGTATAAAAGTCGCCGTCCAGGTCGTGGAAGGCAT
>CALDPL010000042.1 GCA_937911965.1 uncultured Allomuricauda sp.
ATTAAAACGCCCGCCGCTGGCGAAAGCATCGCCGCAGCCTAATATTTCTACATTTACTTCATCCATGGTGCTATCTTTTATATGAAATAATGGCTTTCTTGCATTAACTTCCGTCGGGCATCGATTGACAGAAAGCCACGTTAAATATATTAAAAATTCTACCTAATGAAAGACATTGATGCGCTTATTGAAGACCTGCTGATGATCAGAAACGACATTTTGGAAGGGGAAAAGGAATACCGGGAGGTGATCGCACAGGTTCACCCAAACTATAAATACAGCGCCACCAACTTCATCCGATATTTAAGACTACGAACTTTCGATTTAAGAAAAATCCAGTTCCAACTGTCGGCCCTTGGGTTATCCTCAATCAGTCATTCAGAAAGGCATGTGCTCGCTAACGTCGAAAACATACTTCATTTTCTTTACCTGAGCCAAGGAAGGGATTTCCAAGGATGATTTCAAGATCCTGTTGAGCCACGACCCTTCACATTGGGAGGATGTGGCGCTCAAGGACGACTACCATTACCATTTGACTCTCAGCGGGCATACCCACGGCATGCAGTTCGGGGTGGAAATTCCCGGTTGGGTGAAATGGAGCCCTGTGGGATGGCGCTATAAATATTGGGCGGGCATCTACAAGGAAATGGGACAGTTCATCAACGTGAACCGTGGTTTTGGCTTTATCGGCTATCCGGGACGTTTTGGGATCTGGCCCGAGATCTCTGTGATCACCCTCAAGAAAAAGGGCCTGGCCTAGGTTTTGGTTTTCCCGAAATTTTTTTGGACAAAGCTATTGGGCATACAAGCTATACTACTTTCACATTTTTTCTTACATTTGGTTGAAACCTGTAGAATAGATGTCCAAATTTGGTGAACTCATAGATGTAAAGGTCCCTGTGTTGTTGGACTTTTATGCGGAATGGAACGAACAGTCCACCTCCATGCACCCGGTCTTACGGGATGTGGCCGCAGCCCTTGGGGACAAGGGAAAGGTGATCAAGATCGATGTGGACAAGAACAAGGAACTCTCACAGGCCCTCAGGATCAAGGGCCTGCCCACCCTGATGATCTACAAGAAAGGGGAGATGGTCTGGCGTCAAAGTGGAGAACAGGACGCCAACACCCTGATCGGGATCCTCAACGAATATATCTAAGGAAAAAGGGGGTTTCCCCCCTATCTCTATCCCTTATTGACCTGAATCGCTGTCCATGGGCTCCCCAAGGATGGCTCCAAGGCTGTCCAATTCAATGGAATCCTCCATGTCGGGGTCCGGTCCCCTGGGCTCCTCCATCCCATCCTTTCCCGATTCCACAAAACTGGAGAACATATCAATGTATTCATTGAAGATCAAGGTTTCGGATTCCGCCAATTCCCTGTCCTGGTTTTCGATCAGGATGTCGATGTTCCTGCGGTAGGCCTGCATGTCGGCCAGGATGTCGTCCATCCTCATATATTGTTCATCGAGGGGAATGTTGGCGTAATACTCCAGGTGCTCCTGATAGATTTTCTTGAGTTGGGCGAACAGCGCCCTGGCCTTTTCGGTCTCGCCCACCTTGTAGTATCCGTCCACAAAGGGTTCCACAAAGGCATAGAAGCCATAATGTTCCACCTTCATATTGGTCATGGCAATATCGATCACCTCCTTGGCCTTATCGATTTTGTCCTCTTGGATCAGGGCCTCCATCAATCGGGCGATGTTGCTTCTGAAGGAAAGGCCCTGTGAACGGGTCTGCGGGTCGTGGTAGATGTCATCGCTCCCTGAATTTCCCCAATCCCAGTCTTTGACGATCTCATAGGTCAGGTCGGCATCGATACGTCCCATTTCAAAGGAGTTTCTATTGGGGGTCCTTATGGGCACCAATTTGTAGACCAGCCCGTCCATCTGAAGGTATTCCTTCATCCAGATGTACTCGGCATTGTCGAAACTTCCCCCGGAGAAATAGATGGGGCGTTTCCAATCGTTGTTCGCAATGATGTCCAACATCATGACGCGGTTCTTCGGCAGGGCGGACTGGGGCAGGTCGATGTCGATATAGTCCAGGATTAGGGCGGAATCCTTTTCCTTGACCAGACCGCTCTCCAGTACGTTCTGTTTGTTCACCGGGATCCTGATCTTGTTGGTGGGATAATAGACGATGTTCTGGTTGCCCTCCGGATATTGGCTGAGATCCGCCCCCCGACGTTCCAGGATGAACTTGAATTTTGTCTCGGGTTTGTCACTGCCGATCCAATTCATGAAGTCCTGGATCGTCCATCTGGCCTGTGAGGTCTCCCTTTTGAAAAGGTCATCGGCATTGGCGTAATACACCACGTCCCTGGTCCCGTAACGGTATTTGTCGTGGGTGAGCTGGGAGGGGATGGGGGCACTTTCATAGGCCCTGTGCTTCATTTGGTCAATATACCAATCCGTGGCAAAAAGGCTGGTGTTCACAACGCGCACATCGGTCCTGTAGCCCTCGATTTCCTGTACGTACCACAGTGGGAAGGTGTCGTTGTCCCCAATGGTGAACAGGATGGCCCCCGCGTCCTCCTGACAGGAATCCAGATAGGCCTTGGCCGTGGATGGGGCGGTATAGCGGCCGGAGCGGTCGTGGTCGTCCCAATTCTGGAAGGCCATCAGCAGGGGTACGGCCAAAAGGCACAAGGTCCCGATGATCGGGGCGGCCATTTTTTGGCCGAGGTATTTTTTGAACTCCTCATAAAGGGCAAGAACCCCGATCCCGATCCATATGCAAAAGACGTAGAAGGAGCCCACCAGGGAATAGTCGCGTTCCCTGGGCTGGAAGATGGAGGGGTTGGTATAGAATTGGATGGCCAGGCCGGTGAACATAAAAAAGACGAAGAGCACCCAGAACTGCTTGGGGTTTTTGGAAACCTGGAATACGATTCCCAGGATGCCGAGCAACAGGGGGAGGAAGAAATAGGTGTTGCGCCCCTTGTTCTCCTTCCAATCCGTGGGGAGGTTGTCCTGACTGCCCAGCCTTAGGCTGTCCACAAAGGAAATGCCACTGAGCCAGTCCCCGTTTTCATCGTACCTGCCCTGTACGTCGTTCTGTTTCCCCACAAAGTTCCACATAAAGTAACGCATGTACATATAGCCGAACTGGAACTCGAACATATACCGCAGGTTTTGTCCAAGGGTCGGGGGCTCCACATCGATATAGTCACTGAACTCCCTGAGAAAGCGGATGTACTGTGTGGTGTCCAGTTCCCCGTTGGCATGGGCGGCCCTGAAATTGCTCACGGCATCCCTCAGGTCGTTGTTGGCGATGTACTCGTTCTTGATCTTGAAGTCCAGGACCCCGAAATAGCGCATATAATTTTCCGCGTGCTGGTCGCTCCACATCCTGGGCAACAGGCCCACGTGTTTTTCGTTGGGCCCGGGCAGGGCGTTCTCGTAATGGTTGACAATGATGTATCTGCCCGTGACCTCGTCCTTCTCATATTTGGGGCTGTCGTCCCGATCCTCCCCCGGAGGGGCGAAAAGGTCCGAATAATAAGCTCCGTAGACCGGACTGTCCACCCCGGGATATTGTTCCCGGTTGTAATAGGCCAACAGGGCACGGGCATCCTCGGGATTGTTCTCGTTGACCACTGTTTTGGCATTGGCCCGGATGGGCAACATCAACCAGGAGGAAAACCCCAAAATCAGGAACATGGCACAGAGCACAATCAGATTGGCCCGATAGTAGCCATGCCTTTTGGTGTAGAGCAGTCCGTAATAAAAGGCGGCCACAAAGAGCAGTCCCATGATGATGGTCCCCGAATTGAAGGGCAGTCCCATTTCGTTGATGAAGAAGACCTCGCTCCAGCCGAAGAGCTTCAGCACATAGGTCAGGGAGTACTGGTAGACCAGCAATAGGATGGCCACCACGATGATATTGGCCAACAAAAAGTTCTTGACCGTGGTGGTGCGATATTTTTTAAAATAGTACAACAGGCCTATGGAGGGAATGGCCAAAAAGCCCATGAACTGGATCCCGAAGGTCAGGCCCACCACAAAACAGATGAGAAGCAACCAGCGGTTCCCCCTGGGATCATCGAGACTGTCCGTCCATTTAAGGCCCAACCAGAGCAGAAGGGCCATGATCAGGCTGGCCATGGCGTAGACCTCGGTTTCGACGGCATTGAACCAGAAACTATCCGAAAAGACCAGGGTAAGCGAACCGACCAAACCGGAGGCCAATACGGCAAAGGCACTTGAATTTGACAAGGGACCGTTTTCCGGGAGAAGTTTTCTGGAAAGGTTGGTGATGGCCCAGAAGGTGAACAATACGGCAAAGGCACTTGAGACTATGGAAACGGCATTGACCATAAGCGCGATCTTGGAGGGATCCCCAAAGGCGAACATGGAGAAAAAGGCCCCGATCATCTGCAACAAGGGGGCCCCGGGGGGGTGTCCCACCTGCAATTTGGCAGAGGTCGAAATGTATTCCCCGGCATCCCAAAAGCTTCCGGTGGGTTCCACGGTCAGGGCATAAATGATAAATGCGATGGCGAAGGAAGCCCATCCAAGGATGGTATCCCATTTTTTGAAGTCTTTTGCGAACATAGAGTTGGTCATTAACCGAATAGGGGCGAATTTAGTAAATATAGAACAGAAGGGCGGCCAAATTTGGAAAAGCTTTAACAGGGAGCAGGGATAAAATAAGGCGCTAAACTTGTCAAAATATTTGTTGAAACCAAAGTTTGTTCTAAATTTGCACGCTCAAAAGCCGGAAGCTTATTTTGGCTTTTTGACGGTACTGGCCTATGGTGTAATTGGCAACACTACTGATTTTGGTTCAGTCATTCTAGGTTCGAGTCCTAGTAGGCCAACTTAAATTAAACCTAATTAGCTATTTATTAGTTAGTTAGGTTTTTTACTTTTAAAATATTGCGCCATAATTGAGCCAAAAGATTGTCCATAACAAAAAAGAGGGCCATAATGACCCCCTTTCTTAGCTTAAAAATTCCACGGTCGATACCATGGCCAAAACAAATATTATAATTCCCCCCAAAAATAGGGTGTACGACAAATTTCACTTTTGGCCTAAGAATGTTAATTTTGAAGAAAACCATGGACTTCAAAAAACAAGCTGCCGCTTTAGTGGAAAAATATCTAACGGAATGGGAAAACGATCCAACGCGTATGGAGAGTGGCTACAACTATGAGGCGACCTATGCGGCGATCATGAAGAAGGTTGAGCATGAAATCCTCCAGCTATCCGTTGGCCATGTTCCCAAAGGGGTGAACGCAAAAAAAACTCCATACCCGATTCGGACAGATAATGCTGGCCAAGAAACATTTTTTGGCACAATCCCCGACCGCCATGGCCATCAGCAGCTACGCACAGGAAACCATGTGCTATATCGGACAGTTGCCGGTTTTCGAAGAGGCCTCGGAGGTCATCAACAACTTTACCGCTGCGGGGTTCAACGCCAAACAGGTGGAACGCATCTGCCATAAGTACGGTCATCGGGTGGAACAAAGGCTACTCGAGGAAATCGAGGTACACGGCTATGAAGAGGTGCCCGCCGGGGAAAGGGACAAATTGCACTATGTCAGTGTGGACGGGTCAATGTACCTTACCCGGGAGGAAGGCTGGAAGGAAATCAAACTTGGGCGCATCTTCAAGGAGGAGGACATCGCCCGGCCCAGCAAGGACAGGGGCGGGCTCATGGGTTCCACCTATGTAAGCCATCGTGGCAGCAGCAAGGACTTCCTTCCAAAAATGGAATACCATATAGAAAACCTGGACAACAAGGTCTTTTTGGCCGACGGTGCGACCTGGATATGGAACTGGGTGGAGGACACTTACCCCCAAAGTGTCCAGATCGTGGATTTTTTCCATGCCAAGGAACACCTGTGTGAATTTGCCAGGGGTCATTTTAAGGACGACAGGGAAAGGGAACTGTGGATGGACA
>CALDPL010000043.1 GCA_937911965.1 uncultured Allomuricauda sp.
GGTCTTTTGATCTGGTTTGTCACCACCAAGGTAAACTTATTTTCCGTAATCCGGAATTAATTCTAGGACCTCATCGGTTGTTCGGGGCAGCGTTGAACCGATCCAGACCGGATTCCAGCCAGGCCCGGTAGGTTTCCACATCGACGTACTGGACCGCATTGCCCAAGAGTTCCAGATCGGGGGAAAGCAACACATAATAGGGTTGGGAAGCGGCATTGAAATTGACGGATTGGAAGGTACCCCATTTCTGGCCCACCGTGGCAATGTTCTTGACCCTGCCCGAATCGTATTTAAAGTCGAAACGCTCCTCCTCGGGGAGTTCCTTTCGGTCGTCCACATACAGGGAAATCAATACGTACCGATCCCTCAATATCGGATACACCCCAGGATCGCTCCACACATGTTCCTCCATTTTCCTGCAGTTCACACAGGCCCAGCCCGTAAAATCCAATAAAATGGGCTTGTTCACTTCCCGGGCATGGGCCAGACCACTTTCAAAATCCTTATAGCAGTCCAGGCCCAAGGGGCAATCGGTCGAGGCAGCTGCCAGGGAATAAAAATCCGGAGGGGGAAAGCCACTCAGGAGTTTCAAAGGGGCAATCTTAAAGATCCCCAAGACCAAATAGACCGAAAATGCAAGGCTCAACAGGCCGACCAAGGCCCTGGGCATGCCCAATTTCTTTTTGGGGCCATCGTGCGGAAACCGTATCCATCCAAAAAGGTAGAGGGCCATCAATATAAAGATCAGGGCCCAGATACCGACGAACACCTCCCTCTTCAACAGGCCCCAATTGCCCACCAGGTCGGCATTGGAGAGGAACTTAAAGGCAAGGGCGAGTTCCAAAAAGCCCAATACCACCTTGAGGGTCGTCATCCAGCCCCCCGACTTGGGCAGGGAGTTCAACCAGGCCGGAAACATCGCGAACAGGGCAAAGGGAAGGGCCAGTGCCAATCCGAACCCGACCATTCCGACGGTCAGGTTGGTGGCCACATTTCCCTCTGCCAGGGTGGTACTTCCCAATAGCCCGCCCAAGATGGGCCCGGTGCAGGAAAAGGACACTATGGCCAGGGTCAGCGCCATGAAGAAAATGCCCAATCCCCCCCCGACCTTGGAAGAAATCGAATCCATCTTATTGGACCAGGAAGTGGGAAGGGTCAGTTCGTAATAGCCAAAGAAGGAAAAGGCAAAGACTACAAAGATGACAAAGAAGAACACATTGAGCCAGATGTTGGTGGAAATCGTGTTCAGGATCTGGGAGTCCACCGAATCGAACAGGTGGAAGGGCAGGCTCAACAGAAAATAAATCAATACAATAAAGAAGCCGTACAGTACTGCGTTCCCAAGGCCCTTTGAGCGTTGTCCTGACTGTTTTGTGAAGAAGGAGACCGTCAGGGGGATCATGGGAAACACACAGGGGGTCAGCAATGCGATAAAGCCTCCCAGGAACCCTAGGCCAAAGATCATCCAAAGCCCGGTATTTTCCTTGAGGTTGGCCGCATTTTCATGGACCAGAAGTTCCCTGTTGCCCAATTCCAATTTCAGGGATTCCCCCATTTGAAGGGAACGATCGTCCAATTCGATCTGCTCGGCGACAAATTCACTGCCGTCCAGGCTGATCTGGAACAACACATCCTTGGGGATGCACACTTCCTTACAGATTTGGTAGAAGAGGTTGACCGAAATCTGGTTCACCCCTTCCCTGATTAGCTCGATTTTTTGGGTAAAAATGGCCTCATTCCGGAAAAAAGTCTCCTCCACCTCAAAAATATCACTGTATTCCTTTATGGTGGGGCTTTCCTCGGTATTCCCCAAGAGCCGGTAGTCCTCCCCTGCCCGCTCGAAGGTGAACTCACTGGGCAGGGAACCGCCCTCGGCGGTATATTGGGAATAGACGTGCCAACCCTCCATGATCTTTCCCTTGAAGACCAATTCAAATTCCGTATCGCTTATCTTGTGTACCTCGTGGCTCCAATGGGCCGGATCGGCATCCGTCTGCGCAGTTGCGGTAAGGCCGGTGAAAAGTAGGCCCAAAAAAAGTAAAGTTCTACTCATGAATCCAATGTTATCCTTAATATTTCCCGGGTTGAGGGTTCGACCCCGAACCTCCGATCGGCCCTTCTGCCCACCACCCATACTATGTCGTCGCCACTACAGAGCAGCCATTGTTTCGCCTTGGAACCCACATCCACCTTTTCATCCTTGAAGTATTTGGCCAACTTTTTCCGCCCCTTCATACCAAAAGGATAAAAATAGTCGCCATTATCCCATTTTCTTAACACCAAGGGAAAGTTTAACTTTTCTTTGTCCAAATAGATGCATTCCTTTCGGGTTTCCCCAATGCCATCGACCTTTTCCAGATGCAAGCCTAAGGGCAGTCCCTCCGGTTCCCCCGTATCGGGAACACTGTACCGTTCCCTTGGGACCTCTCCCAAAGGGGACAGGATCAGATGCTCCCGGTCCTTCAAAAGTCTATGGGTCGCCGATAACAGGAATTTTCCGCTCATGGCCCCCAGAAGCTGTTGGATCTCCTCCACATCCTTGAATCCGTAGGGTTGGAAGAGCCCGTACAGATAGGCCCCAAGGGGCTGCAAGGCTTGCAGTTCCCCTATCGGGATCCACTGGGCATCCCCCCGCTCCCCAAAAAGACGGTCCCTTGCATCCCCTATATGGTGTTCCATCAGGCCATGTGCCTGTTTCAGGTTGGCTTGGGTCCTTCTAAAATTTTCTGGAAAGGCCGGGTGCAGTTCCCGAAGTTTGGGAACCACGCCATGCCTGATCCGGTTCCTAAAGTATTTTTGGTCCCCATTGCTGCTGTCCTCCCGCCACGAAATGTTTTTCCCCGTGGCATGGGCCAACAATTCCTCCCTTGAAAAAGCGAGCAACGGGCGGACCACCCGTCCGTTGACCACGGGAATCCCCATAAGCCCCTCGATGCCGGTCCCACGGGAGAGGTTTATCAGAAAGGTCTCCAAATCGTCATCTGCGTGATGTGCCGTCAACACATAATGCAGGTCCTGCTCCTCCATGACCCTATCAAACCAAGAATAGCGCAGTTCCCTCGCCGCCATTTGAATGGAGATCCGTCGCTTTTCGGCCCAAACCGCTGTATCAAAAGCCTTCGACAGAAAGCGGACTCCCAAGGCCTCGGCCAAACCTCGCACAAAATCCTCATCCCCATCACTCTCACTCCCCCTCAAACGAAAATTGCAGTGGGCCAATACAAAGTCCAATCCACCGGCCTTGGCCAAATGGGCAAGGACGGTGCTGTCCAATCCCCCGCTGCAGGCCAAAAGCAGGGGTTTCCCCTCTAGAAAGGGCAATTCTCTGTCAATATGTGCTGTGAATTTGGCCAACATGCCGCAAAAATACGAATTAAGAACTGCCCTCTTCCAAAACAGACCTCATGGCCTTGGCCTTGAGCAGGCATTCCTGATATTCCTTTTCGGGATCCGACTTGGCCGTGATGGCACTGCCCACCGAAAAGGATACATAATTTCCATCGGCCCGGTACAGGATGCTGCGGATGACCACATTGAGATCAAAATCCCCCTGCGGATCGAAATACCCTACCGCACCGCTGTACAGCCCTCTTTTACTCTGTTCCAATTGTTCGATGATCTTCATGGCCGAAATCTTTGGGGCCCCGGTCATACTGCCCATGGGAAAGCTTTCCTCTATGAGCTCCACGGGGTTCTTGTCCTTGGCCACCGTGGAAGTGATGGTCGAGATCATTTGGTTTACTTGTTTGAAAGAATACACTTTACATAGTTCTTCGACATTGACACTCCCTTTAAGTGCACTCTTCGAGAGGTCGTTGCGCACCAGATCGGCGATCATCAAATTCTCGGCCCTTTCCTTGGGATCCCGTTCCAAGGATTCCCGTAGCAGTGCATCTTCGGCCGCATCCCTGCCCCTTGGGGAAGTTCCCTTGATCGGTTGGGAAATCACCTTTTGCCCCTGTTTCCTTAAATAGCGCTCCGGGGAGGCACAGATCAAATAGCGGGGGCCCAGTTTCATAAAGGCGGCAAAAGGGGGCTGGGAAATGGCGTTCAGTCCCCTATAGATATCCCAGGGATCGATCTGCAATTGTTCCGCGTAAAACTCCTGACAAAAATTGGCCTCATAGAGGTCCCCCCTTTGGATATGGTCCAGAAGACGTCCCACCTTTTCAAAATAGGCATCCTTGTAGATCCGCATTTTTATGGGTACCCTGGGTCCCCTATCCACCTGCGGCCGCTCGATCCCCCCAAGGGCCAGGATATTGGCAAGATCGACCTCCATGTCCTGGGAGTATGGTTCCAGGTAATGCATGTGAAGATCTCCCTCCTTCAAAACAATCAGCTTTTGGGGCTTGAAAAAGTGCAGGGGCGCAAATCCCAAACCATCGAAATTATTCGATTCCAGACCCTCCAGGACATCCTTGATTTCATAGGAAAAATATCCGAACAACCAATCCTTGTGTCTTCCCACGAAGTCCTTGAGTTCCGCAAGCCCCCCTATGGCCTCTTCCTGGCCCAGGGCCAAACAGGCCTCAAAACTGGAATATTTGTCCCGGTGGCCGTTGCTGTCCAACCAGATCACATCCCCTTGGGTCCTGGACCATTCCAAGAGGGCATCCTTGGTTTTGCCCAAATCCAAAATCCTATGGGAACGGTGGACTCGCAAGGCCTAGTGTTGGGTTAGGGTTTCCAAAAAGTCCCGGACGGCCTTTTGATGCTCGGCTTTTAGATCTGGGTCCAAAATTTCCCCATTCCCAAAATTGTCACGGAAGGAGGGCAGGGAAAAGGAGGAGACAACTTCCCCCCCGAACCTGGGCAGCAGCTTGGCGGTCACCTCCTGGGAGCCCATTCCCCCGCGCTTTCCCCCGGAGGTGGACATCAAGAGGACCTTGGTGCCCTCCATAAATTTCCGGTCCAATCGGGACAACCAATCCATCAGGTTCTTAAAATAGGCCGAAGGGTTTCCGTTGTGCTCGTTCACCGAAAGTATCAAGCCCTCGGCGGTGCGGACATCCGCCGCAAATTCGACGATTTCCGGGGGATGGCCCTTCGATCTTTCATCATCCGCCCGGTACATGGGGAAGGAATATTGTGCCATGTCCTTGAATTGTACCGTATGTCCCTCCCCCAAGGCCACGGTGCAACGGACCAGTTCAAAATTTATGGAAGTGGAAGAATTGCTTCCGGCAAATGCCAGTATTGAAGCCATATTCGCTTATTGTTGATTCTCGCGCTAAATTACCCATTTGATGGTGACCAAGGGGTATTTTGTCTATTTTTGCCGCGGAAAACATCCAAACAACCTGCGATACAAGTATATAGAAAGAGAGTTGATCGAATGACAATCAAAACGAACAGGTTATTTTTTTTGGACGCCATGCGGGCTTGGGCCATCCTGATGATGCTACAGGGTCATTTCATCGATGGGCTCCTGGACCCGGCATTTCGGGATCTGGGCAACCCGGTCTTCCGGATCTGGCAGTATTTTAGGGGGATCACCGCCCCGGTCTTCTTTACCGTTTCCGGTTTTATATTCACCTATCTCCTGATACGGGTGTCCGGGAGTGGAAGGGGCAACCCCAGGGTGGCCAAGGGAATCAAGCGGGGCCTTCAATTGGTGCTCATCGGCTATTTGCTGCGTTTGAACCTCTTCGGCTTTCTCTTCAACGGGGAACTTTACCCCTCTTTCTTTATGGTGGACGTGCTTCATTGCATCGGACTGTCGATCTTGGCGGTGGTCGGGCTGTACCTGCTCACCTCCAGAGGCAAAAAATACCTGTTCCCCGCCGCACTTTTGGGAACCACCTTGATCCTGTTCCTTCTGGATCCCATATACAAACAGGGTACCTATTCCTTTCTGCCCGAGCTGTTGGCCAACTATTTCACAAAGGCCAATGGATCGGTCTTCACCATT
>CALDPL010000044.1 GCA_937911965.1 uncultured Allomuricauda sp.
CGCAGCGATGCCGACGGTGTCGTCCTCTCCGCCGGAACTCACCGAGGAGTCCCCGGCACCCCCGATTTCCCCGCAAACCCCACTGACACAAACGCCGCAGTCACCCTTTTCCGCGATCACCAACCCAATCGAGGCGTCCACTCCGAACGTGGTTTCCGAACCCTTCGGATCGAAACCCAAACCGAAGGTCCGCAAAAGTTTCATCGTTCTGATGGCGGTGATTCTCGGATTCTCCGCCGGGGCCGCCCTCGCCACCTGGCTGGCCGCCACGTACTCCCCTTGCAAATTTCTTGCCACAACCACCAGGTTCTTTAAAATAAAGCCCCCGTTCACCGCCAATTTTGCGGCTTCGGGTGAATTCAGGTCAACGATGAAGTCCACTCCGGTGGGAACCTCCTCGAGGTTGCCGTTGATTTCATCCTTGGAACATCCTTGTAAACAGGGAAATACAAGGGCAAAGGCGGCCGCCCCTCCCAAACTCCGCAGAAATTCCTTTCGTTCCATAGCCAAGTGTTTATAATATAGAACGCTTGGCCCAATGGTTTCGTATGCTAATACTGAAACTTCCCATACTCGGACTCAATGGTCAATTTCTTGGATCGGGAGGCCTCCACCCGGCCAATCAGCCTGGCGTCCACCCCAAAACTTTTTGAAATTGCCATGATGTCCTCGGCGACTTCTTCCCTGACGTATAGCTCCATACGGTGCCCGCAGTTGAATACTTGGTACATCTCCTTCCAATGGGTCTTGGATTGTTCCTGGATGAGTTGGAACAAGGGGGGTACGGGGAAAAGATTGTCCTTTACTATATGAAGGTCGTCCACAAAATGCAAGATCTTGGTCTGGGCACCGCCGCTGCAGTGCACCATTCCATGGATGTCCTTGGAAGAATATTTTTGGAGGATCTTGGCCACTATGGGGGCATAGGTCCTGGTCGGGGACAATACGAGCTTGCCCGCATCCAAAGGGGTGCCGGGTACGGGATCGGTCAATCCGTATCCTCCGGAGTAGACCAGCTCCCGTGGGACCGAGGGGTCAAAGCTTTCGGGATAGGCATCGGCCAATCGGGATGTGAAAACATCGTGCCGGGCCGAGGTAAGGCCATTGCTGCCCATGCCCCCGTTGTACCCGCTTTCGTAACTCGCCTGTCCAAAGGAGGCTAGGCCCACGATCACATCCCCCGCCCCAATATTGGCGTTGTCGATGACCTCGTCCCTTTTCATGCGGGCGGTCACCGTGGAATCCACGATTATGGTGCGCACCAAATCCCCAACGTCCGCGGTCTCCCCTCCCGTGGAATGGATGTTTATCCCGTAGGGCCGAAGCTCGGCTATGAGTTCTTCGGTTCCGTTGATCAGGGCGGCGATGACCTCGCCGGGGACCAGGTTCTTGTTGCGCCCGATGGTCGAGGATAGCATGATGTTGTCGGTGGCCCCCACACAGATCAGGTCGTCCACGTTCATGATCAGGGCATCTTGGGCTATGCCTTTCCATACTGAAATATCGCCAGTTTCTTTCCAGTACATGTAGGCCAAAGATGATTTTGTTCCTGCACCATCGGCATGCATGATTAAACAATAATCATCGTCATTTGTTAAATAATCTGGAACGATCTTGCAGAATGCTTTGGGAAATAACCCTTTATCTATATGCTTTATAGCATTATGGACATCTTCTTTTGATGCCGAAACACCACGACCTGCATAACGCTTACTTATCTCTTGACTCATAATCGCCTTTTTTATTGCTGCAAATTTAATTTAATGAATTAGAAAACCCTGTTTTAAAAAATGATTTTGCAAAAGCTTTTCCTATCTGGTAAACAGGAGTTCCCTATATTTAGGTAATGGCCAAATTTCGTCATCCACCAGCAACTCCAATTTATCACAATGGTAACGAATATCATCAAATAAAGGTTTTACGTTTGAGCAATAGGTTTTGGCCTTTTTCTCAATATCCTGTATATTATTCGC
>CALDPL010000045.1 GCA_937911965.1 uncultured Allomuricauda sp.
GCACGAAGGCCATAAGGTCCCCTCCTGTGGAATCGTGCAGGTACCTTCCGACCAAATCGCTGCTGTTTCCCATCCCATTGGGATGTTGGGGGCTCTTTGAGTTCAAAAGGATCCGGGCCGTGCTGCAGGCCGAGGCACCAAGTACCACCACCCTGCCCTTGAGCTTGTATTCTTTTCGGTCCTCCTTGTTGATATAGGAAACCCCGGTGGCCCTGCCCTCCTGATCCACGGTAACTTCCCGTACCATGCAGTTGACAAAGAGATCGACCTGTCCCCCGCTTTTTTGGGCGGGGAAGATCAAACAGGTACCCGAGGAGAAATCGGCATAAACCTGACATCCCCTGGAGCATTGTCCGCAATAAAAGCAGACCCCGCGTTCGTTGTTTATGCGTTTGGTGAGCATGGAGAGTCGGGAGGGATATACGGGCACCCCTGATTTTTTGGCCCCTTTGATATAGAACAGCTCGTGCAACCTGGGCTTGGGGGGAGGCAGAAAAAAACCGTCGGGATCGTTCCTCAGCCCCTCGTTGGTCCCAAAGACTCCGATCAACTTGTCCACCTTGTCGTAATAGGGTTTTACATCTTCATAACCGATGGGCCAGTCCTCCCCATGCCCATCCACACTTTTGTGCTTGAAATCGTCCGGTCCAAAACGCAGGGAGATCCGCCCCCAGTGGTTGGTGCGCCCGCCCAACATATGGGATCGGAACCAATCGAATTTGGTCCCGTCCCTATGGGTGTAGGGCTCCCCTTCGATTTCCCAGCCTCCATAGGCCGAATCGAAGTCCCCAAACGGCCTACGGGTCCCCGCCCCTCTCCTGGGGGATTCATAGGGCCAACGGAGTTGGGTCTTTTGATCGGGGTCCGCCGGGTCGAAAATGGGACCCGCCTCGACCACCGCGACCTTAAGGCCGGCATCGGCGAGTATCTTGGTGGCCATGCCCCCTCCGGCTCCCGATCCCACGATTATGGCATCATAGACTGTTGCATTCTCTTTGATCTGCATATTCTTTTTCAGTTGGTTTGTTCGTACTCATTGACCTTGGGCCCAAATGTCAGGGATTCTTCCCAAGGCTTGGTTAATATTCTTGAATTTCATGATAACAACCTTAATTTTTAGACCAACAACAGCTTCAAAAAGACAAAGGGCGGCCGAAGATCTTGGGCTTCAATTTACATTTTTTTGGCTTACAAGTGCAAAATTTACATATAACTATATTCGGGAACCTTTCCCTTTACCCCACTATAAAATGCACGGATCATTTTAAAATCCTCCTCCATTTCTTCCGTGGGATGGAAGGGATCGGCTATCTTGACCTGCTTCCTTCCAAAATCGAAGGCCACCATCACAATGGGGACCCCCGCGCTTTTGGCCATATGGTAAAAACCCGTTTTGAGCCTATCCACCTTCTTTCGGGTACCCTCCGGGGCAAGGGCCAGCCGAAATTGTCCGTGCCTCTTGAAGAGTTCCACGACGCCGTCCACGGTGTTTGAACTTTTGCTTCGGTCCACGGGAGCTCCGCCTGTCCATCTCAGGAACCAACCGAAGGGGGGCCTGAAGAGGCTTTTTTTACCGATATAGTTGATTTTTTGGCCCACTACCCTGCGAACCAACAATCCCAAAAAGAAATCGAGCCAATGGGTATGCGGAACCACGATCACCACACACTGATCCAGGTCGGGAAACCGACCGACCAATTTCCATCCCAATAGTCTAAAGTAAATGAATTTGGCCAGCCTGTGCATCAATGTAGATCCGCTTGGGGATTGGGTGCAATAATCCTAAATCTTCCGGAACATGGCCGCCAACCGTTCAGGACCGATCTGCTTCCTCCAATCCTTGCCCAGGGCATTCTCCCACAGGGCGTCCAGGCCGAGGGAAACCTTCACCATTACTTCGATGTCCTCCCCGGACAAATTGGAACAGACCCCTTGGGGCAATTCTATGCCGTGTTTCTCCACCATCTGTTCGAACAGGGCCACTCCTTCGGGATAATATTCCCCAAGGTGCTGGAAGACCAGGCAGTTGCCCAATCCGTGTTTGATTCCCAACCTATAGGAGAGTCCATAGCTCATGGCGTGGGCGATCCCCACTTGGGAATAGGCAATGCTCATGCCCCCGTGCCAGGAGGCCATCATCAGTTTGTCCCTGGACTCGGCTTCCTCGATATCCCCCAGGAACACTTCCTTACAGAGTTCCATGGCCTTTTCCCCATAGCTTTGGCTAAAGGCATTCAGGTAGGTTCCCGTCAAGGATTCCACGCAGTGGATATAACAGTCCATCCCCGTATAGAACCATTGTTCCCTGGGTACCGTCTTGGTAAGGTCGGGATCCAAGACCACTTGGTCATAGGTGGTATAGTCCGAATTTATGCCCAATTTCTTGTCCGGTCCCAAAAGTACCGTGGTCCTGGAGACCTCGGCCCCTGTCCCACTGATGGTCGGCACCCCCACATGGTAGATCGCAGGGCTGTGAACCAGGTCCCAGCCCTGATAGTCCTTGGCCGCCCCCTTGTTGTTCAGGAGGATGGCCACTGCCTTGGCCAGGTCCAAAAGCGTCCCCCCCCCAATGCCGATCACCCCGGAAGGGGTATGGGAATAATTTTCCCGGATCTCCCGTACCAGGGCATCCACCTGTTCCGTCTTGGGTTCCTCCTTGGCGGAAACGAAAATGACCCTGTCGTTTAACCTTCGGGGTACCCGTTGAATGAATTCCGGGGAATCAAAATAGTCGTCCACCAAAAAAATAAAGGGTGCCCCATCTTTTCTCATTGGAGATAAAATATCGCCCAGTTGGGAAAAACTGCCTGCTCCGAAGATGACCCTGGGCACCATGGGAAAATTCCTGTAAGCCGTCCTATTATCAGTGTTCAATGCTTTTTCTTTCAAATTGTTATCTGTCTTCATTGTTGTCCAAATACTTCAAAATTTCCTTGAGACCGTTCACCTTCAAATGGCCGTTCACCCGTTCTTCGGGCACCATTTCGTGGGCCCATGTGGTATGGAAGGGAACGTGTACGGCCTTTGCCCCGATATTCAAGATAGGCAAAACGTCCGATTTCAGGGAGTTGCCCACCATTAAAAACTCATTTACCTCTATTTTCAAATGTGCCAACAATTTACTGTAGTTGGCTTCTTTTTTGTCACTGAGCACCTCCACGTGGTGAAAATACTTGGAAAGTCCGGAGCGCTGAAGCTTGCGCTCCTGGTCCAAAAGGTCCCCCTTGGTCAGTACGATGAGCCGATAGCGGTCCACCAGGGAGGAAAGGACCTCCTCCACCCCATCCAACAGTTCCACCGGGCGGGCGATCATCTCTTTCCCCAACTCCAAGATCCTCCCGATCGTCTTCGGGGAAACCCGATTGTTGGACAGTTCCAGGGCGGACTCGATGTGGACGGCCTCGACGGCGGGGTGCCGCTCCAGCGCCTCGGCGACGGCCTGGGCGTTCGCGCAGTGCAGCGGCATCCGCGCGCCGAGCGAGCGCATCCCGCGCAGCACGAGCCAGCTTCCTAACGGATCGGCCACAGCGCCCGCCCCTTTCTGCAGGGCTCGGACGCGCGCGAAAAGGTCGGTCCCCCGCCGCGCCACGAGCGCGCCGAGGAGTGCGTAGGAATGCAAGGGAATGCCGCCGTGGTCCTGGTCGTCGAGGATGAGTTCCTCATCCGGCTCGATACGCT
>CALDPL010000046.1 GCA_937911965.1 uncultured Allomuricauda sp.
TAATACAATTGATATTTTTGAAGAAATTTATCAATAATGAACATGAAAAGGCAAGGATTGTATCTACCGGAATTTGAACATGATAACTGCGGAGCGGGATTCATCTGCAGCCTGAAAGGGATAAAATCCAACGATATTATTCACAAGGCCCTGGAGATTCTCGATAAATTGGAACATCGGGGAGCGGTCGGGGCCGACGGCAAGACCGGGGACGGTGCCGGGATTCTCATCGACATACCCCATGATTTTTTCAAGGAAGTCTGTGCCTTCAGTCTGCCCCATGCCGGGGAATACGCTGTTGGCAATGTCTTTTTGCCACAAAAGCAAAATCAAAGGGATTTCTGCATCAAGGTTTTTGAGGAGAATTTGAAAGTCCAGGGCCTCCAATTATTGGGTTGGAGGGACGCCCCAACCAATAAAAGTGTACCCGGTCGTATCGCAAGGGAGACGGAGCCATTTGTGAAACAGGTGTTCGTAGGCAAGGGAGGAGAATTGGATAATTTTCAATTCAACCTCAAACTTTTCATTTCCCGGAAAATCACAGAACATGCCATAGGCCAGAGCAAACTTTCCCAAAGTGGATTCTTTTACCTGCCCAGTCTATCGACCAAAATCATCATTTTCAAAGGCCTCTTGGTTCCCAAGGACATCAGCAACTATTACGAGGACCTTTTGGATCCCAGGGTGGTCACCCGTTTGGCGCTGGTCCACCAACGATTTTCCACAAATACCTTCCCCACTTGGGATTTGGCCCAACCTTTTCGATATATGTGCCACAATGGGGAAATCAACACCCTCAGGGGAAATATTTCCCGAATGCAATCCCGGGAAGAATTGATGCACAGCGAATGGTTCGGGGAAGACATCAAAAAAATCCTGCCCGTGGTACTCCCTGGGAAATCTGATTCTGCCAGCATGGACATGGTCGTGGAACTTTTGTTGATGACCGGTCGGTCCTTGCCGGAGGTGATGATGCTGTTGGTTCCGGAAGCTTGGGAAAAAAATCCTGAAATGTCCGATTCCAAAAGGGCCTTTTACGAATTCAACTCCTGTATGATGGAACCCTGGGACGGTCCCGCCTCCATCCCCTTTACCGATGGAAACTATATCGGTGCCGTTTTGGACAGGAATGGACTTCGCCCTTCCAGGTATTCAGTGACCAAACAGGGATATGTAATCATGTCATCAGAAACAGGGGTGGTGGAATTAGATCCCTCGGATATTGAATTCCATGGCCGATTGGAACCTGGAAAAATGTTTTTGGTGGACATGGAAGAAGGGCGAATCGTGAATGACAGTGAAATAAAGGAATCCATTGCCAAAAAACATCCCTATCAAAAGTGGTTGAATGACAATTTGGTCCATTTAAAGGACATCCCATATAACGAATGCCCGGTATTCTTTGGGGAATTTCCCTTGGAAACCAGAACTGCGGCATTCGGTTATACCCAAGAGGACATCAACACGATCATCATGCCCATGTCGCAGAATGGAACGGAGCCCATTGGATCCATGGGTTCGGATACCCCAATCGCGGTCCTATCCGAACGACCCCAGTTGATCTACAATTATTTCAAACAGCTTTTCGCACAGGTCACCAACCCTCCTTTGGACGGTATACGTGAGGAACTGATCACCGATATCAGTCTCACCTTGGGCAAGGACAGGAACATTTTTGAACAGACCCAACTCCACTGTAGAAAGTTAAAGATCCAGAATCCGGTGATATCAAAGGAAGATCTGGACAAGATAAAAAGCCATAGTACAAACCCAGATTTCAAAGTGGCGACCATTTCCATACTCTACGAATTGGCCAAAGGGCAAAACGGTTTGGAAGAGGCACTTGATTCCGTGCTCCATCAAGCCTCCAATGCCATTGAACAGGGAGCCACCATCATCATCCTATCGGATAGGATGGTCAGCGCTGAAATGGCCGCCATCCCTGCCCTCCTGGCATGTTCCTTCGTAAATAGTGGACTTTCCCGACTTCGATGCAGATCCCAAATCAGTATTATTATAGAATCCGCAGAACCCAGGGAAGTCCATCACTTTGCGCTTTTGTTCGGGTTTGGCGCAAGCGCCATCAATCCGTATTTGGTGAACGAGATCATCGGAGAGCACTTGGAAGGGAACAATGCAACCGAAGGAAGAATCGGTGAGGCCATAAAAAACTACAACAAGGCCGTGGGCAAGGGTATTTTGAAGGTGATGAACAAAATAGGGATATCCACCTTGAACTCCTACCGTGGTTCCCAGCTTTTTGAATGCATTGGCATCAATACCAGGGTAGTGGATAAATATTTTCCAAATACCCCGACCCGAATCCAAGGCATTGGGTTATATGAAATAGAGAAGGAAATCGCAAAACGCCACAAAAAAGCGTTCAGGCTACAGAAAACAGCGGGGAATCTGGAGTTGGAGGTAGGAGGGGAATACCGATGGAGAAGAAACGGGGAAAAACATATGTTCAACCCCTTGAGCATTGCAAAACTCCAGAAAGCGGTTCGTCAAAATGAACCTGAAACCTATAAGGAATATTCCGAGTTGGTGAACGAACAATCCAAAAACCTGATGACCATACGTGGTCTTTTCGATTTTTCGAATTATGACCCCATACCCCTAGAGGAAGTGGAACCCTGGACTGAAATTGTCAAAAGATTCAAAACCGGTGCCATGTCCTATGGGAGCATCAGTAAGGAAGCTCATGAAAATCTTGCCATTGCGATGAACCGTATCGGGGGAAAAAGCAATTCAGGGGAAGGGGGAGAGGATTCAACCCGATTTTATAAAAACCAAACAGGGGATTGGAAGAACAGTGCCATTAAACAAGTGGCATCAGGACGTTTTGGGGTCACCTCAAATTATTTGAGCAATGCGCAGGAAATCCAGATTAAAATGGCCCAGGGCGCAAAACCGGGTGAAGGGGGGCAATTGCCAGGTCCCAAGGTCGATCCCGCCATTGCCAGGACCCGAAATTCCACACCCTATGTGGGATTGATTTCCCCTCCACCCCACCACGACATTTACTCCATTGAAGATCTGTCCCAATTGATCTATGACCTCAAGTCTGCGAACAGAGAAGCCAGGATCAATGTAAAACTGGTCTCGGAGGTAGGTGTGGGAACTGTGGCGGCTGGGGTTGCCAAGGCCAAGGCGGACGTTATCCTGATTTCCGGCTTCGACGGGGGAACCGGAGCCTCTCCTCTTACTTCCCTCAAACATGCGGGTCTGCCCTGGGAACTCGGCATTGCCGAGGCCCAACAAACGTTGGTGATGAACGATTTAAGGAACCGGGTGGTTCTCGAGTGTGATGGCCAATTGAAAACCGGCAGGGACGTGGCCATTGCCTGTCTTTTAGGAGCTGAAGAGTTCGGTTTTGCGACTGCTCCCTTGGTGGCCTCAGGCTGTGTGATGATGCGCGTCTGCCATTTGAACACCTGTCCTGTCGGGATAGCAACACAAAATCCCGACCTGCGCAAAAAGTTTCAGGGCAAGCCGGAACACGTGGTAAACTATATGTATTTCGTAGCCCAGGAAATGAGGGAAATCATGGCCCAACTGGGCTTCAAGACCGTAAATGATATGGTGGGACAGGTACAAAAATTGGATAGAAGAAAGGCCTTGACCCATTATAAGGAAGCAGGAATAGACCTTGGTCCCATTCTCCATCAAATCGAAGTGGAAGAGGGCACAAAGCTCCACAATACCGGAAAACAGGTCCACGATATTGACCGTTCAATCGAATTTGAGATCGTTGCCAAGGCACACCCGGCCCTCTTTAGAAGAGAAAAGACCCGCCTGGATTTTCCCATACACAATACAGATCGTGCGGTGGGTGCCATCATCAGCAATGAAATATCAAAAATATACGGAGCCGATGGTCTGCCCGACAACACCCTAAAACTAAACTTTACAGGGTCCGCAGGTCAAAGTTTTGGGGCATTTGCCACCAAAGGACTGACCTTGGTGGTCAATGGAAACACAAACGACTATTTGGGCAAGGGACTTTCTGGGGCAAAATTGGTCATCAGGGTCCCCTTTAAGTCGACCATCATTCCGGAAGACAATATCATTACGGGAAATGTCACCCTATACGGGGCCACTTCGGGGGAAGCCTATATCAACGGAAAGGCCGGGGAACGATTCTGCGTTAGAAACTCTGGAGCAACAGCTGTGGTCGAGGGAATCGGAGATCACGGATGCGAATATATGACAGGAGGCACTGCAGTGATTCTAGGCCCGGTCGGAAGGAATTTTGGAGCTGGAATGAGCGGGGGCATTGCCTATGTTTTGGACAGGGACACATCCTTTGAAAAAAACTGCAAAGCGGAGGCCTTGAACCTTCTTCCCCTTGAATTTGAACATGATATCAGGGAATTGCGAAAATTGATTGAAAACCATTACAATGCAACCCTGAGCCCCTTGGCCCAGAGAATTTTGGAAGATTGGGAAGGGCATCTTCCAAAATTCATAAAAGTGTTCCCCGAAGAATACCGGCAAGCACTCTTACGATTGGAACAGGAAAAACTGCAAACCTTATAATATTGACCATGGGAAAAATTACGGGATTTATGGAATACGGCAGAAAGGTGGAAGGATACCTGGATGTTGCCGAACGAACCAAAAATTATAAGGAGTTTACCCTTCCCCTTAAAGAAAAGGAACTGAAAAACCAAGGGGCCAGATGCATGGATTGTGGCATCCCCTTTTGTCACAGTGGTTGTCCTTTGGGGAATTTGATCCCAGATTTCAATGATGCAGTGTATCAGGGCAAATGGGAAAAAGCTGCCAAAATACTGCACTCGACCAACAACTTCCCTGAATTCACGGGACGCTTATGTCCCGCTCCCTGCGAGGAAGCCTGTGTTTTGGGAATCAACGAAGATCCAGTATCCATTGAGAACATTGAAAAGAATATTGTTGAAACCGCCTTTGGCAATGGGTGGATCCAACCCATGATACCTGTTGTAAGGACGGGGAAAAATGTGGCTATTATTGGTTCTGGTCCTGCAGGTCTGGCGGCAGGCCAACAACTCAACAGGGCCGGACACTTTGTTACGGTCTTTGAACGGGACGAAAAGGTAGGTGGCTTATTGCGTTATGGAATTCCCGATTTCAAATTGGAAAAGCACATTATTGACCGACGTGTCGAAATCCTAAGAAAGGAAGGGATAGTGTTTAAGACAGGGATTCATGTCGGAATGGATATCTCGGCGTCGACTTTAAAAGAGGAATTCGATGCATTATTACTCTGTGGAGGTGCCGCCCTGAGAAGAGGACTTCACATACCCGGTTGTGATTCAAAAGGAGTGGTACAGGCCATGGACTTTTTAAGCCAGAACAACAGGAAAGTGGATGGAATACCATTTTCGGGCGAGGATATTTCAGCTAAAGGGAAAAGGGTCATTGTAATCGGTGGTGGGGACACCGGTTCAGATTGTATTGGGACCTCAATCCGCCAAGGAGCAAAATCCGTGATTAATTTTGAAATCATGCCCATGGGGAGTCCGGACAGACCTGAGAATCAACCCTGGCCCTTTTGGCCCATGAGACTGAGGACGAGCAGCTCCCATAAGGAGGGTGCCGAACGGGTGTTCAGCATTTCTACAAAACAATTCAATTCAGACCAGAATGGAACCTTAAAAAGTCTTGTTACAACGGAAGTTGTTTGGGAAAAGATACCAGGACAAAGGCCCAGGCTCAAGGAAGTGGAAGGCACGGAAAAGAAGTGGGACTGTGATTTGGTTTTATTGGCGATGGGCTTTACGGGCTCTGAAACAACCATTCCGGAACAATTGGGGCTTCAACTGGACCCAAGGACCAACATTCAGGCTTCCGCAAGGGATTATAAGACCAATTTGCCCGGAGTATTTGTCTGTGGGGACCAAAGAAGGGGACAATCCCTGATAGTTTGGGCCATTTCAGAGGGCAGACAGGCGGCCCATCATCTGGATGCTTTCCTAATGGGGGAATCCAACCTTCCCTTAAAAGGAGATGGAGACCTGCCCCGCGTTTAACGGAATACAGATCCAAATCGATACCTGGCTTTCCTTAAAAACTCCCAAGCTCTATTCATGGTGTCCTATGAAGATTTGTGCCCGATGGTAGGGGTGTAATATCAATTGAAAAGAAAAAAATCGTAAATCTAGGATAAAAAAAAAAGGCCCTCCACTTTACAGTGAAGGGCCTCGAGGAAGGCGGCGACCTACTCTCCCACCTGGTGTGGCAGTACCATCGGCGCGGACGGGCTTAACTTCCCTGTTCGGAATGGAAAGGGGTGGGCCCCGTCGCCATGGCCACCTAGATCTTTGCCCGGGATCCCCGGGACTCAAAATCTTATATATGTCAATGACATGAAAGGGACGGAGGCGCCGCATGGGGCCAAAAAAGAAACAGGGTCCGACAGACCTTCATATGAGGGTGCGCGCCAAGGGCGCATTCGCGCAAGCTTACGGGCAATTAGTACCGCTCGGCTCCATGCATCGCTGCACTTCCACCTGCGGCCTATCGACGTGGTCGTCTCCCACGGCCCTTTAAAGAAATCTCATCTTGTGGTGGGTTTCGCGCTTATATG